>NZ_MUNH01000405.1:0-6544 GCF_002154615.1 Streptomyces recifensis | reverse complement strand
TCGTCGCCCTCGCCGCGGGCATGACGGTCGCCGTCGCCCCGGCCGCGCACGCCGCCTCCGGCGCGACGCTCCCGTTCACCTCCGTCGAGGCCGAGTCCGCCGGCACCACCGGCAGCAGGATCGGCCCCGACCACACCCAGGGCAGCCTCGCCTCGGAGGCGTCCGGACGGCAGGCCGTACGCCTCAACTCCGGGCAGCGCGTGGAGTTCACCGTGCCGCGCGCGGCCAACGCCGTGAACGTCGCCTACAGCGTCCCGGACGGCCAGTCCGGCTCGCTCGCGGTCTATGTCAACGGCAACCGGATCGCCCGGACGCTGCCCGTGACCTCCAAGTACAGCTACATCGACACCGGTTGGATACCGGGTTCGAAGACCCACCACTTCTTCGACAACGCCCGCCTCCTGCTCGGCCAGAACGTCCAGGCGGGGGACAAGGTCGCCTTCGAGTCCACCGGCACCCAGGTCACGGTGGACGTGGCCGACTTCGAGCAGGCCGCGGCCGCCGCCACCCAGCCGGCCGGTTCGGTGTCCGTCGTCGCCAAGGGCGCCGACCCCAGCGGCGGGGGCGACTCCACGCAGGCGTTCCGCGACGCCATCGCGGCCGCGCAGGGCGGCACGGTGTGGATTCCGCCGGGCGACTACCGGATCACGTCCTCGCTCAGCGGGGTGCAGAACGTGACGCTGCGCGGCGCCGGGCACTGGTACTCGGTCGTACACACCTCACGCTTCATCGACCAGTCGAGCTCCGCCGGCAACGTCCACCTGCGGGACTTCGCGGTCATCGGCGAGGTCACCGAGCGCGTCGACTCCAGCCCGGACAACTTCGTCAACGGCTCGCTCGGCCCCAACTCCTCCGTGTCCGGCATGTGGGTCCAGCACATGAAGGTCGGCCTGTGGCTGCTGGGCAACAACGACAACCTGGTCGTGGAGAACAACCGCATCCTCGACACCACCGCCGACGGCCTCAACCTCAACGGCAACGCCCGCGGGGTCCGCGTCAGCAACAACTTCCTGCGCAACCAGGGCGACGACTCCCTCGCCATGTGGTCCCTCTACGCCCCCGACAGCAACTCCAGCTTCGAGAACAACACCATCTCGCAGCCCAACCTCGCCAACGGCATCGCCATCTACGGCGGCACCGACATCTCGGTGAAGAACAACCTGGTCTCCGACACCAACGCCCTCGGCAGCGGGATCGCCATCTCCAACCAGAAGTTCCTCGACCCCTTCTCCCCGCTGGCCGGCACCATCACGGTCTCGGGCAACACCCTGGTCCGCACGGGCGCCCTGAACCCCAACTGGAACCACCCGATGGGTGCGCTGCGCGTCGACTCCTACGACAGCGCCATCAACGCCACGGTCGACATCACCGACACCACGATCACCGACAGTCCCTATTCCGCCTTCGAGTTCGTGTCCGGCGGCGGCCAGGGCTACCCGGTGCGCAACGTCAACGTGACCGGCGCGACGGTGAGGAACACCGGGACCGTGGTCGTCCAGGCCGAGGCGCAGGGCGCGGCCACCTTCAAGAACGTCACCGCGACCCAGGTGGGCGTGGCCGGGATCTACAACTGCCCCTACCCGGCGAACTCCGGCGCGTTCGCCCTCACCGACGGCGGCGGCAACTCCGGCTGGAACAGCACCTGGTCGGACTGCTCCACCTGGCCCCAGCCCGGCCAGGGCAATCCCGAGCCCGATCCGGGGCGCAACCTGGTCAAGGGCCGTCCGGCCACCGCGACCGGCTCCCAGGACGTCTACACCCCCGGCAAGGCGGCCGACGGCGACGCCAACACCTACTGGGAGTCGGCCAACAACGCCTTCCCGCAGTCCTGGACGTCCGACCTCGGCTCCGCCTACCCGGTCCGCCGCGTCGTGCTCAAGCTGCCTCCGTCCTCGGCGTGGGGCGCCCGCACCCAGACCATCGCCGTCCAGGGCAGCACCGACGGCTCGAACTTCACCACCGTGGCCGCCGCAAAGGACTACCGCTTCGACCCGGCGACCGGCAACACGGTCACCGTCTCCCTCCCCAGCGGCACGAACCTGCGCCACCTCCGCCTGACCGTCACCGGCAACACCGGCTGGCCGGCCGGGCAGTTCAGCGAGGTGGAGGCTTACCAGACCTCCTGACCCGAACCCCCGCACCGGCCCGCTCCTCGACGAGGGAGCGGGCCGGTGCGTCCGAAACCAAGCGGAATATCCTGTTCCCGGAACAGAATGGTCAGGTACGGTCCAAGCCACGATAGGGTGCGCCGGTGACCACGCAATCGAACGTTTCTTCAGGCTCCCACTCCGGCGCGGACGGTACGGAACCCGCGCCCGGCGGGACCCTGTTCACCGAGCCCGTGCTCGTGGTGAACCAGAAGGCCAAGCTCATCGAGCTGACCAACGAGTACAAGGTCATGGACCAGAACGGCCGTGACCTCGGTGCCGTGGTCGAGGTCGGCCAGGGCGTGCTCCGCAAGATCCTGCGCTTCGTGTCGAGCTGGGACCAGTTCCTCACCCACCGGCTGGAGATCCGGGACCCCCAGGGGCAGCCGCAGTTGCTGCTCACCCGCCCGGCGAAGATCTTCAAGTCGCGCGTCCTGGTGGCCCGTCCCGACGGCTCGCAGGTCGGTGAGATCGTCCAGCAGAACATGATCGGGAAGATCAACTTCGCCATGAACGTGGACGGCCACCAGGTCGGCGCGATCAAGGCGGAGAACTGGCGGGCCTGGAACTTCGCCATCGTGGACCACGAGGGCACCGAGATCGCCCGTATCACCAAGACCTGGGAAGGTCTGGCGAAGACGCTGTTCACCACGGCGGACAACTACGTCCTCCAGATCCACCGCCCGCTGCCCGAGCCGCTGCGGAGCCTCGTCGTGGCGACGGCGCTCACCGTGGACACCGCGCTGAAGCAGGACTCGCGCGGCCTGGGCTGACGAGTCCCCGGGTGGACGTACGAAAGGGCGGCCGGCGCGTCACGCGCCGGCCGCCCTTTGGTGTCAGCCTCTCCGGACCCCGGCTACAGCCGGGTCAGCCGCCGTGGCCTCGACCGCCGACGGGTCAGCCTCGGCTCCCGCGTCGCCGTGTGCGGCTCCAGGGCCAGCACCGCCGCCACCGGGTGCTCCTCGTCGTCCGGTCCCGGGGCGGGGGGTGGTACGGACGCGGTGGCCGGGGTCGCGCGGGTCAGCAGGACCACGCCCCGGGCCGCCAGGGCCGCACCGGCAAGGGCCAGCACGATACCGACGGTGCCGCCGTGGAGGCCCTGGCCGAGCAGGGTCAGGCCGATGACCGAGGCAGCCAGCGGGTTGGCCAGGGTGACCACCGCGAGCGGGGCACCGAGGCCACCCCGGTAGGCCGTCTGCGACAGCAGCAGCCCGCCGGTGGCGAACGCGGCCACCAGTACCGCGACCACGATCACCAGCGGGCTCAGCGCCGGCCCGGTGCCCTCGGTGGCCGCCACCGTCGCGGTCTGGGTGAGCGCGGAGGCGACACCCGAGGCGAACCCGGACGCGGTTGCGTGCCTGAGGCCCGGCCGGGCGCCGGGGCGGCTCAGGGTGCCGATCACGGCGATGGTCGTGGCGGCGACCGCCAGCGCCGAAGGCAGGCTCAGTGCCCGCTCGGGCGCCGGACCGGAGGCCGCCATCAGCAGCGCCCCCAGCCCGAGCAGCGTCAGCGCCGTACCCCGCCACTCCAGGGCGGTGACCCGGCGTCCGGCCGCCCGCGCGCCGAGCGGCACCGCCGCGACCAGAGTCAGGGCGCCCAGCGGCTGGACCACGGTGAGCGGGCCGTACCGCAGGGCGACGACGTGCAGCAGGGCGGCGCCCGCGTTCAGGCCGACCGCCGACCACCAGGCGCCGGTGGTCAGCATCCGCAGCAGGCCCGCGTCCGAGTTCCGGGAAGCGAGGCGCTCCTGGGCGACGGCCGCCGAGGCGTAGGCGACGGCCGATATCAGGGACAGGCCGATGGCGGCCGACAGTGCGGCGCTCATCGGGCCGGTCCCGCGAGCGCGGTGTCCTGCGGCAGGAGCCGGAGCCGGGCGGTGCCCGCGTTCCCCGGTCCCGCGGTGCGGTGCGGGGAGGGGATCAGGGCCAGGGCGGTGACCAGCAGGGCCGTCGCCACGATCGAGTCCAGCCAGTAGTGGTTGGCGGTGCCCACGATCACCGCCAGGGTGACCAGCGGGTGCAGCAGCCATAGCCAGCGCCAGCGGGACCGGGTGGCGGCGATCAGGCCGACGGCCACCATCAGCGCCCAGCCGAAGTGCAGCGAGGGCATCGCGGCGAACTGGTTGGAGAGGTGGTCGCGGGCGGGCGGCCCGTACACCGAGGGGCCGTATATCCGGGCCGTGTCCAGCAGGCCGGTGCCGCTGAGCATCCTCGGCGGGGCCAGCGGGAAGGTGAAGGTCAGCACCAGCGCCGCGCTCGTCACCAGCGCCAGGACCCGGCGGGCCCAGACATAGTGGGCGGGGCGGCGCACGTACAGCCAGATGAGGAAGGCGACGGTGGCCGGGAAGTGCACGGTGGCGTAGTAGGTGTTCGCCAGGTGGACCAGGGCGTCGCCGTGCAGCAGCGCCGACTGGACGTCCGTCTCGGACGGCAGATGGACGGCGCGCTCCAGGTGCCAGACCCGGTGGGCGTCGCGGAAGGCGTCCGAGGTGTGGCCGTCGGCGAGCTGCCGGCCGAGCTTGTAGACCAAGAAGAGCCCCGCGACGAGCAGGAACTCCCGCAGGAGCGGTGGCCGGAGCGTTGAGTCCGGTTCCGTTCCGGCGGGCTCGGATCGGGCGTTCATCCCCCGGCCCCCTTCACTGACGGTGGTGCGTGCTGGGTCCGGACGGCTTCCGAACTCAGCGATACGTTTCCGTACCGATACGCCAGTGTACCGATACGGTCGAGTACCGGTACACTGGCGTATCGCTACAGTGCGACACACTGGAATCAGGCAGTACGCACCGGGGACGAGTGAGGGGAAGCCAGGTATGACGTCGCAGGCCGCGGACGAACCCGAGACGGTCGTCGCTTCGCGCCGCTCCAAGCTCACGCCCGAGCGTGAGCAGGAGTTCTTCGACGCCGTGCTCGACCAGATCCGCCACTGTGGTTACGAGTCCGTCACCATGGAGGGCATCGCCGCCAGCACCCGGTGCAGCAAGTCCACGCTCTACCGCCAGTGGAAGACCAAGCCCCAGTTCGTCGCCGCGGCGCTGCGGGCCAGCCGCAAGGTGCGGTTCGCCGGGATCGACACCGGCTCGCTCACCGAGGACCTGCGGCAGGCCGCGCGGGCCGTGGGGGACTGGTCGGGCAAGGACACCCGGCTGCTCCAGTCGCTGGGGCATGCCGTCACCGACGACCGCGAACTGGCCGAGGCGCTGCGCGAGGCGCTGGTCCACCCGGAGATCGCGGCGCTCCAGGAGATGCTGGAGCGGGGCGTCGCGCGGGGCGAGGTCCCGGCGGGCCACCCCGCGCTGGAGTACGTACCGGCGATGATGTTCGGCGTCCTGCGCGTGCGCCCCGTGCTGTGCGGGCAGTATGCCGACGCCGACTACCTGGCCGGGTTCGTGGAGGCCGTCGTGCTTCCCGCCCTCGGCCTGACGAGGAATCCGGCCGAGTAGGCCGGTACAGACACCAGGCCGCCGTTCACGGGATGACTGAACGGTGACCTGGACGCGCCGCACCGTGGGGACGGGGGCGGCGCACGCCCAGGCCGGGCGGGGTTCCCCTTGAGCGGAGGGGGATTCCGCCCGGCCCGGACTTCTTCGGCGGACTTCTTCGGTCGGCCCGGTTCAGACGTCCTGGCCGGAGCCCCCGCCGGACGACACCTTGATCCCTCTGAGGATCTCGTCCATCACCGCCGTGGACTGCCCCACGTCCAGCCCGAAGCGCACCACCAGCATGCGGCTCGGATCGGCGGGCGAGGGGAAGGCGGCCGACTCCACATAACCGTCGGCGCCCTTGCTGGTGACCGCCTTCCAGCGCACCAGATAGCCCTTCTGCCCGGCCACCGTCACCGCCCGCGACGCCAGCACCTGGTGCGAGGTGATGCCGCCGTAGGAGTTCCCGCCGTACGACTCCTCGGCGTTGGCCGCGACATCGGCCTTGGCGACCGCCTCGGCCGTCTCGCCGCGCGTGCCCAGCACGCGGGCCGGTGCCGAGTAGGCGCCGCCCGCGGTGCAGTTCTTGGAGGTGTCGCCGGGACACTTGTAGGACTTGTCGGAGGTCACCTGGGCACCGATGGCGAACGCCTGGCCGGTCCAGCCCTCGGGCACCGGCATGCTGATCCCGTTGACCGGGTCCGGCAGGGTGCCGCCGCCGCGCACCTTCGGCGCGGCCGACCGGTCGGGGGACGGCGACTTCTGCGGGTCGCCCGGTCCCTCCTGCCGGCGCTCCTGCCCCTGCCGGGGGCGGGAGTCGGCGCGGTCGCCCCCGCCGGGGTCCTTGGCCAGCGCGTAGACGCCGACCCCGACGCACGCCAGCACCGCGGCCGCCGCCGCGACGGCTATGCCGGTGCGCAGTCCGCGCCGGTTTCCGGCCGGGGGCTGCGGGGGGTATCCACCGTAGGCGTACGGGGGG
>NZ_MUNH01000404.1:0-3671 GCF_002154615.1 Streptomyces recifensis | reverse complement strand
GCGGGCGGTGGGGGCGGGCCGGATGTGCGGGGCCAGGTGACCGGTGGCCCGCGCCTGGGCCAGCAGGCGGGTGGTGGCGGCGGTCCAGAGGGCGAAGGGGTCGGGGAGCGTGGCGTTGATGACCTCGCGCTCCGCCCACAGCCTGGCGCCCCCACGGGTCACGGGATCCTCGGCGAGAGCCTTGGCGATGTCGTAGCTCAGCGCGACGAGCCGGTCCATCGGCGGGACCGTGTCGTTCGTATACCGGGCGGTGAGTTCCGGCCAGGTGGCGAAACGATCCCGGACGACGGCGAGGGCGATGCCCTCCTTGCTCGCGTAGTGGAAGTACACGGCACCGCTCGTCCGCCCCGACCTGCTGCTTATGTCGTTGACGCTGGTGCCCGCGTACCCGCGTTCGGCGAAGAGGGAGGCGGCCGCCTCCAGGAGTGATCGGCGCGTTGCCCTGGCGCGTTCCTGCAACGTCCCGTCCACCCTCGCTCAATGTTCCTGACGCCGAAGAATGTAGTGCGCCCGCGTGCGCCGGGAGCAACTGCAACCACACTCGCGCGGTAATTGCGCATTTCTTTCGAGGATGAACGCGGGCGAGTGGTAAAGGGTGCGCAACCCCTCCGTTTGAGTGCTTCGCCGGCGGAGCGGCGGCGGTCGTGCATCGGGGTCGTCTCCGTGGTGAACGCGACTCAACTGTGCTTGCGCGCCTTGCCATTGGCGGCCTCGGCGGCAACTCCCGCCGCCAGGTACCCAGAGGGTGCATACACCCCGAAACCCCTCACCGTCGATAACTCCTTGTAGTCATTTCCTCACTCTGAGCGCGCAAATAACGTAGCGGCCACGATGTTTCCGTTTCCCGAGCTATGCCGGGAATGCCCGTTCCAGGGAGGTCATTGTGTCCACCACGGGCCATCAAATGCTGAGCTGGTCCCCCAAGGCCGTCGTCTTCGACTGCGACGGCACGCTGATGGACAGCGAACGCCACTGGCAGGAGGCCCGCGGCCGGGCCTTCCGGGGTTTCGGCCTCCAGCCCCCGCCGGGCTTCGCCGACCGGGCCAAGGGGGTGCACTACGCCGACTGCGGGCGGCTGATGGCCGAGGCGGTGCACAAGCCCGAGCTGACCACGGACCTGACGGCCGCCCTCCTCCACCACTTCCTCGACCTCGTCGCGGACGACCCGGTGACGATGCCGGGCGCCGTCGACCTCGTGCGGCTGCTCTCCGGCAGACTCCCCCTCGCCGTGGCGAGCAACTGCCCCGCGGAGGTGGTGGAGGCGAGTCTCGAACGGGCCGGTCTGCGCGCCCACTTCGCGCACATCGTCGTCCCCTCACCGACGCCGGCCGGCGACACCGGCACGGTCCGCCCCAAGCCGTGGCCGGACGTGTACGAGACGGCGGCCCGGCTGTGCGGGGTGGACGCGGAGGAGGCGCTGGCCGTCGAGGACTCCCTGACCGGCGTGGAGTCGGCCCGCCGCGCCCGGCTGCGCGTCCTGGGCGTCGGCCCCCGGCCGGACGGGGACGACGCGCACCGTGCCGACCTGTGGGTACCCGCGCTGCACACGCCGGAGTTGCTGACCTGGGTGCACACCTGGGCGCCGCTCAACGGGAGTTGATCCGGGGGCCGCCTCTTACGCCGTCCTCATGCCCGGGCGGCGAGGATCGGGGCCGTCGGTGAACGTCAGGTGCCACGGGGCCGTACCCCTGGACGGATCAAGAACGCTCACCCAGGCGGAAGGAAACGCCCATGACCAGCGCAACGCCCCGACCCACTGCCGGCCCGGACCGGCGTACCGTGATCGCGGCGGCGGGAGCCGCCGGCCTCACCGTGGCGCTGGCGGCGTGCGGTTCGGGAGACGGCGACTCGGACGCGGCCGGCTCCGGTTCGGCCGGGGACGCCCTCGCCAGGACGGCCGACATCCCCGAGGGCGGCGGCAAGATCTTCAAGGACCAGGGGGTGGTGGTCACGCAGCCCAGCGCCGGTACGTACAAGGCGTTCTCCGCCAAGTGCACGCACCAGGGGTGCGCGGTGGGCAGTGTCGCGGACGGGGTGATCGTCTGCCCGTGCCACAACAGCCACTTCTCGGTGGCCGACGGCAGCGTGAAACAGGGACCGGCCACGGCCCCGCTGCCCGAGCAGAAGATCAGCGTGTCCGGCGACGAGATCAAGCTGGCCTGACCGGGAAGGGGGGGCCGCATGACCGTCACGCAGCAGCGCCGGGGCCGGAAGATCATGATGACGCCCGGTGAGCTGGACGAGTTCCTGACCAGTCAGCGCACCTGCCGGGTGGCGACCGTCTCGGCGGACGGCACCCCGCACGTGAGCGCGCTGTGGTTCGTCTGGGACGGCACCTCGCTGTGGCTCTACTCCGTGGTGCGCAGCAGACGCTGGACCCAGCTCCGGCACGACGCGCGGGTGGCGGTGGTCGTCGACTCCGGTGAGGAGTACGACCAGTTGCGAGGGGCCGAGCTGTCCGGGCGGGTGGAGTTCGTGGGCGAGGTGCCCCGTACGGGTGACCTGTGCGCCGAACTCGACACGGTGGAGACGCTGTTCGCCCGGAAGAACTTCGGTATGGACGAGATGCCGCACGACGGACGGCACGCCTGGGCCCGGCTGACCCCGGAGAAGGTCGTCTCCTGGGACTTCCGCAAGCTCAGCGGGCGTTGAGGGTTCGGCCGAGCCGCGCGGCCGCCGTGCGCAGGGCGTCGACGGCGGCCCGGATCGAGGGGCGCCGGTCGGCGTCCGCGCGCCACAGCACGTAGACGTGCCGCCGCACCCGCTGCTTGAGCGGCACCAGGACGACGCCGGGCGGTACGGGGTCGCGGCCCAGCAGGGGCGCGATGCACACCCCGAGTCCGGCGGCGACCAGCGCCAGTTGGGTGTGGGTCTCGCCCGCGCGATGGCCGACGATGGGTTCGACGCCCTTGGAGCGCAGGGTGAACAGCAGCCACTCGTGGCAGAACTCGCCCTCGCCCCAGGTGATCCACTCGTCCCCGGCGAACTCCGCGAGGTCGACCTCGTCCCGGCCCGCGAGCGGGTGTCCGGCGGGCAGGGCCACCTCGGCGGGGTCGTCCAGCAGGGGTTCCTTGACCAGGCCGTCGGGCACCGGCATCGGCTTGTTGTACCAGTCGAGGACGACCGCGAGGTCCAGGTCGCCGCGGGCGACCCCGGCGACGCCGAGTTCCGGCTCCAGCTCACAGGAGCGGAGCCGCAGGGCGGGGTGCTGGGCACGCAGTGCGGCGAGCGCGGCGGGGAAGAGGCCACGGGCCGCGGTGGGGAACGCGGACATCCTGAGTTCCCCCGCCACCTGGCCGCGGTGCGCCTCCAGGTCGGACTGGGCCAGCTCGACCTGGGAGAGGATGCGGGCCGCGTGCTCGGACAGCAGGCGCCCGGCGTCGGTGAGGCGCACGCCGCGCCCGTTCTTGGCGAGCAGCCGCTGCCCGGCCTCCCGCTCCAGCTTGCCGAGCTGCTGGGACACCGCGGACGTGGTCACATGCAGCGTCTCGGCGGCGGCGCTGACGGAGCCGTGCCGGGCGAAGGCGTGCAGGGTGCGCAGGCGCTCCAAGTTCAACATGTAAGCGATCCTAAACGGTATCCCACTCGCATTCTCGATTGTGCTACGAAGTTGCGTCCAGCATCTTTGAGGGCATGAGTACGGTCATCCCTTCCCCGACCCAGTCCCCCAC
>NZ_MUNH01000403.1:0-3985 GCF_002154615.1 Streptomyces recifensis | reverse complement strand
CTCCGCACCCGCCCCCGCCCCCGCCGGTGTCTTCGCCGCGCGGGTCGGCGGCGCGGAGGAGGCACCGCCCGGCGCCTCCCGGATGCGCGAGGTGCGCGACGCCTGGCAGGGCCTCATGGAGCTGCGCCGCATGACCAATCCCGACGGCGCCACCGACCGCCCCTGCGGCTGGGAACGCACCCACCTGGTCCGCGCCGCCGCCCTGGCGCTGGAAGCGGCCGGCCACCAGCCGGAGCACGCCGGCACCCCCGGCTACCGCGTCCGCGCGACCCCGCAGCCGGAGGCGGTCGCGGTGTACGGCCCGGCGCTCCAGCCGTACGCGGCCACGCTGGAGGCGGCGGGCTGGCAGTGCGGCGAGTACACCGAGGCCCGCACCCGAACCCGCCACCTCCTTGGGTCCCCGCGCCGGGTGTGACCCCGGTCAGCTCCGCGCGAGCCGCTGCGCCTGCTCGCGGGTGGTCCGGGCGATCGCGTCCTCGTCCACGTGCAGCAGCTCCCCGTCCGCCACGATCTGCCGGCCGCCCACGAAGGAGGCCGTGACCGGGGCCGGAGCGCCGAGCACCAGGGCCGCCACCGGGTCGGCGATGGAGGCGTGGGCCAGGGTGTCCATGCGCCAGAGGACCAGGTCGGCGAGCTTGCCGGGCTCCAGGGAGCCGATCTCGGCCGCCCGGCCCAGGACTTGGGCGCCGCCGTAGGTGCCGAGGCGGAGGGCCTGGCGGGTGGTGAGGGCGGCTTGGCGGTGCGGGCCGAGGCGGTTGACGAGGAGGGCGTTGCGCAGTTCGGTGTGGAGTTCGCCGGACTCGTTGGAGGCGGTGCCGTCGACGCCAAGGCCGACCGGGGCGCCCGCCTTCAGCAGGTCCGGTACCCGTGCGATCCCCGCCGCCAGCCGGGCGTTGGAGGACGGACAGTGGGCGACGCCGGTGCCGGTGCGGGCGAAGGCGGCGATGTCGGAGTCGTTCATGTGGACGCAGTGCGCCATCCACACGTCCTCCCCCAGCCATCCGGTGGACTCGAAGTACTCGGTCGGGCCCATCCCGAACAGCTCGTGGCAGAACTTCTCCTCCTCCACCGTCTCCGAGCCGTGGGTGTGCAGCCGCACTCCCAGCCGCCGCGCCAGCTCCGCACCCCGCTTCATCAGTTCGGTGGACACCGAGAAGGGTGAGCAGGGCGCGACCGCGACCTGGGTCAGTGCGCCGAAGGAGGGGTCGTGGTGTTCCGCGACGGTGGCCTCGGTGGCGGCCAGCGCCTCCTCCAGGCTCTCCACCGCGAAGTCCGGCGGCAGCCCGCCGTCCGACTCGCCCCGGTCCATCGAGCCACGGGCCAGGGTGAAGCGGACGCCGGTGTCGCGGGCGGCGCGCACGATGGCGCCGGACAGGTCGCCGGTGCCGCGCGGGTAGACGTAGTGGTGGTCCATCGCGGTGGTGACCCCGCCCCGGGCCATCATCGCCAGCGAGCCCCGCGCGCCCGCGGACACCATGTCCTCGTCGATGCGCGCCCACGTCGGGTAGAGGGCGGTCAGCCAGTCGAAGAGGTTGTGGTCGGTGGCCAGACCACGGGTGAGCCACTGGTAGAAGTGGTGGTGGGTGTTGACCAGGCCGGGGGTGGCCAGATGCCCGGTGGCGTCGATCCGGCGGGTGACCCCGGTGAGCCCGTCGGGGGCCGGGCCCGGGCCGACCGACTCGATCCGGTCGTCCGCGAGGACGAGGTGCCCCGTGGCGTACTCGGTGTCGTCGGCGTCCACGGTGGCGATCGCGCAGTTCTCGATGACGATGCGCTCGGCTGGTGCCACGGTTCGTCCTTCGCTCTCAGAGGTTGGTGAGGTCCACCGGGATCGCCGCCTCGCGGCCCTCGCGGAGGACGGTCGCCTCGATCAGGCCGTAGGGCCGGTCGGCGGCGAGGTACACCTCGTTGTCGTTGGTCAGCCCGAAGGGCGTGAGGTCGGCCAGGAAGTGGTGCTTGTTCGGCAGGGAGAGCCGGATCTCGTCGATCTCAGCACGCTCCCCGATCACGCGCGCGCCCATCTCGTACAGGGTCTGCTGAAGGGAGTACGAATAGGTCCCGGCGAACGCCTCCAGCAGATGGCGCCGGGTCCCGGCGTAGGAGGCGTCCCAGTCGGGCGCGTCGCCCTCGCCGGTCCAGCCGTACCGCCAGCGGGCGTTCACCTCGGTGGCCAGCACGCGGTCGTAGGCCTCGGGGAGGGTGGTGTACTCGTCCTTGGCGTAGCCCCAGAACTCGGAGTCGGTGGAGTTCAGCACCACCAGGTCCCCCAGTCCGGAGACGACCTGCCAGGAGGTGCCGTCGTGGAAGACCTGGGTGAGCCGCACCTCCTGGCCCTTGCGGACGAAGGAGTGCCCGCCGTCCTCCGCGCCGATCCGGTCCCAGGCGTACTCCTCGATCCGGATGCGGGCCGTGCGGATCGCCTCCTGGGAGGTGACGAAGTGCCGGGCCAGGTGGATGCCGAACTGCTCGGCGGACTCGATGCCGTACCGCTTGGCAAAGGCGTACACCGTGTTCTTCGTGGTGTCGGTCGGCAGGACGTGGGCGTTGGAGCCGGAGTAGTGGACGTCGTCCATGTCGCCGCTGAGGGTGACGGAGACGTTGAGGTCCTTGATGTGGTGGGTGGCGCCGTCGCGCGTGATCCGGACGACCCGGTTCTCGGCCTTGCCGTACTGGTTCTGTGCCAGGATCGCGGGCCCGGCCGGGCGGGACGTTTCTGCCATGAAAGCTAGCTCCCTCGGTATACGGAGTAGCCGAACGGGCTGAGCAGCAGCGGGACGTGGTAGTGCTCCCCGGCCCGTACGGCGAAGGTGACGGTCACCTCCGGGAAGAACGCCTCCCCTCTCTCCCTCAGGTACGGCTCCACGGCGAAGTCGAGCCGTACCTGCGCCGTGTCCCCCGGCGGGGCCGGCAGATCCCGGCAGCGGCCGTCGGCGTCGGTGGTTCCCTCGCCGAGCGGGCGCCAGTCGCCGCCGGACGCCGTGCGGGCCGAGAGGCGGACGGTGACGCCCCGGGCGGGGCGTCCGAGCGAGGTGTCCAGGATGTGGGTGGACACGGAGGCGGTGGTGGTCATGGTGCGGGCGTCCTTCAGGCGACGAGTCGGGCCAGGCGGATGCGGTTGATCCTGCCCAGTTCGGCGCGGGCGGTCTCCCGTTCCCGCTCCGGCGTGTTGCCGAGCCGCTCCGTCAGGGCGTCGCGCATCTGCTCGCCGGTCAGGCCGGTGGCGCAGATCAGGAAGACATGGCCGAAGCGGTCCTGGTAGGCGAGGTTCAGTTCCAGCATCTCGGCGCGCAGGGCGTCGGAGGCGCCCGCCATGCCGCGCTGCTCCCGCGTGGAGGCGGGGTCGCCGGGCCTGGGGCGGCCGATCGGGGGGTGGCCCGCCATCGCCTCGGCCAGATCGTCGGCGCCGAGTCCGGCGAGGGCCGCGTCGGCGGCGAGGTACAGGTCGTCCGGGGTGGCGTACGGGCGGGCGACCAGGAGCAGGCGGCCCCAGGCGGTGGAGGCGCACACCTCGTGCAGGGCGGCGAGCGCGGCCTCGTCGCCGAGGGCGTTGAACCGGGCCAGGCCCAGGGGGGTGGCGGGCGATGTCACGGGCGCCTCCGTGGCCGCGAGGGCCGTCGTGCCGGACGGGGTGCCGTCAGCTAACGCCTCACCGCGACGACACGTCAACACTTTGTTGAAAATTCTGGGTTACCGGACGGCCTCAGCGGCCCTTCTCCCGGTTGAGGTAGTTGTAGATGGTGAAGCGGCTGACGCCCAGCGCCCCCGCCACGGTCTCCACCCCGTGCCGCACGGCGAAGGCGCCCCGCGCCTCCAGCGTCCGGACGATCTCCTGCTTGGCCTTGCGGTCCAGCTCGGCCAGCGGCCGCCCCTCGCGGCGCTCCAGCGCGGTGAGGATGTGGTCGAGGGACTCCGCGAGCTGCGGCAGCCGTACGGCGACGACCTCGGCGCCCTCCCAGGCCAGCACCACGTCGTCCGGGCCCGCCTC
>NZ_MUNH01000402.1:0-1397 GCF_002154615.1 Streptomyces recifensis | reverse complement strand
GATGCAGCTCGCGCGCGAGCCTGCGGAACGCCTTCTTGATCTCATCCTGCGACGCGTCGCGGCGCACGCCGAGAACGGCGTAGTAATCCGTGGCCACTTACGACTCCGCCAGGATCTGTCCGACGTACCGTGCCACTGCGCGTACCGCTCCCATCGTTCCCGGATAGTCCATGCGGGTCGGTCCGACCACGCCGAGCTTGGCAACCGCCTCGCCGCCCGAACCGTAGCCGACCGACACGACGGACGTGGAGTTGAGTCCCTCGTGGGCGTTCTCGTGCCCGATACGCACGGTCACGCCCGGATCTTTGGCTTCGCCGAGGAGTTTGAGGAGCACGACCTGCTCCTCCAGGGCCTCCAGCACGGGCCGGATCACCAGGGGGAAGTCATGTCCGAAACGGGTGAGATTGGCGGTGCCGCCGATCATCAGCCGTTCCTCGTTCTCCTCGACCAGTGTCTCCAGCAGAGTGGAGAGCACTGTGGAGACCGTACCGCGATCCTCCGCCTCGAAGGCATCGGGGAGGTCCTCGACCAGTCGCGGTACGTCGCTGAACCGGCGCCCGGCCACCTTGCTGTTGAGCCGCGCGCGCAGGTCCGCGAGCGGTCCCTCGCCGAACGGGGCGGGGCAGTCGACCATCCGCTGCTCCACCCGGCCGGTGTCGGTGATCAGCACGAGCATCACGCGGGCGGGCGCGAGTGAGAGCAGTTCCACATGCCGCACGGTGGACCGGGTCAGCGAGGGGTACTGCACCACGGCGACCTGCCGGGTGAGCTGGGCGAGCAGCCGGACGGTGCGGGCCACCACGTCGTCCAGGTCGACCGCGCCCTCCAGGAAGTTCTGGATCGCGCGCCGCTCGGGCGCCGTCATCGGCTTCACACCGGCGAGCTTGTCGACGAAGAGCCGGTAGCCCTTGTCGGTGGGGATGCGCCCGGCGCTGGTGTGCGGCTGGGCGATGAAGCCCTCCTCCTCCAGCGCGGCCATGTCGTTGCGCACGGTGGCGGGGGAGACGCCGAGGCTGTGCCGCTCGGTGAGGGCCTTGGAGCCGACGGGCTCCTCGGTGCCGACGTAGTCCTGCACGATGGCGCGCAGTACCTGCAGCCTGCGTTCGCTCAACATGCGCACCTCCGTCACGTCGCCCCACGGCCCTTACGGTGTCCCGCCTGGCACTCTGCGCGTGCGAGTGCCAGACATCCCCGGCCAGTGTACGGCCGCGGGGTACTCACCGGGCAAGGTCGGTGCGGTCCGCCCGGCTTGTCCCCGGCTAGCGTGCGGGCATGACCGTGACTTGGGAAGACCTCGGGTGGGAGCGCTTGGCGGAAGGGGTGGGCCGGTGCCGGCTGCCGGGCTGGGACTGCACGGTGGGGCTGGTCGTGGGCGCGGGCACGGCACTGGTGGTGGA
>NZ_MUNH01000401.1:0-2310 GCF_002154615.1 Streptomyces recifensis | reverse complement strand
CGGCGGCCTTCGGCTTGGCCTCGGCCTCCGGCTCGGCCTTCGGCTTGGGCTTGGCCTTCGGCTTCGGCGCGGAGGTGGTCTCCGGCTTGGCGTCGGCTTCCGGGGCGGGGGTGGACTCCGGCTCGGCCTTGGCGGGAGCCGCCGGCACCGATTCGGCCTCGGTCTTCGCCTCCGGCTCGGCGGGGGCCTTCGCCTTCGGCTTCGCCGCGGAGGTGGTCTCCGGCTTGGCGTCGGCTTCCGGGGCGGGGGTGGACTCCGGCTCGGCCTTGGCGGGAGCCGCCGTCTCCGGCTCGGCCTTGGCCTCGGGCTCGGCAGTGTCCTTCGCCTCGGCCTCCGGCTCGGCCTTCGCCTTCGGCGCGGGGGTGGGCTGGTGCTCGGCTTCGGGGTCCGCCTTCGAGGCCCGGGTGGGCTCGGGGGCGGTGTCGGTCTTCGCCGCCGGGGCGGAGGTGTCCTGGTCGGCGTCGGCCTCGGGAGTCGGGGCGCCTTCCGGGGCCGGTTCCGCGACGGTGCCGGTGGGGGGTTCCGTGGACTGCTCGGGGATGGCCGGCTGGCCGTGCTCCGCCTCTGCCTCGGGGAGGGGCTCGGTGCGCTGCTGGGGGACCACCACCTCGGGGTCCGCGTCGATGATGGCCGGCTCCATCAGGAGGGGCTCGATCTCCGGTGCCTTCTCCTCCGGAGCTTCGGCCACGAGCTCCGGGGTGACCGGGGCATCCGCCGCGGGCGCGGTCTCCGCCTTCGGTGCCTCTGCCGAGGCAGGGGCCTCTGGTGCGGCGGCGGCTTCCGCCTCCGTCGACTTCTCCGAGTCCAGCGCCTCGGGCGCAGCCGTCTCGGCGGACTCCTCCGAGGCGAGGGCCTCAGCTTCGCCGCCCGCCTCCACCGACTCCACCCCGGCCGGGGTCTCAGGTGCAGATTCCGCCTTCGTCGATTCCGAGGCTCCCTGGGACGGGACCCTCGGGTTCTCGAACGCCTCTGTTACCAGGTCGTGTTCCTGGCGAGGGGTCGGGAGGTGGTCTGCACTCTCCGCCTCGGCGGGACGCCCTTTGCGTCCTCGGCCGAACGCGTTCCGCAGGAGAGTGAGAATGCCCATGTGCGCACCCCTTCGCGTGAGTTGTCGCCGTAGATCCCTGGCCAGGACGGCCACGTTAGGTTAGCGGCCCGTCAGTGCGGTGTGGCGATGGCTCTCGCGGCCGCCACTTCTTGTCGTACCGGTTCCAGCACGCTGCCCGCCGGGCCGGTCAGGTGGGTGGGGAAGCCGGTGAGGATTTCGGCCTCCCGCACCCTCTCCGCCAATTCACCGAGTTGGCGCACCACTTGGTGGACCTCGGCAGAGGACGGGGGCGGTGCGCCGTGGTGGACGCGGACGCGTGCCGCGGTCGTCGCGTCGACGATCCGCTCCACGGCGACCACCAGCGGCCACCATGCCGCGGCGCGCCGTCCGGTGGGCGGCGGTTCGGTGAGCGCGCGCTGGAATTCCGTCCGGATGGTGGACAGATCGCGGTAGAGACGGCGTCGCATCCGGGCGCGGCGGACGGGGTCCGTCTCGGTGCCGAACGCCGTCTCGACGTACACCGCCGTGTCCTCGACCGCGTCCGCGAGCCGGTCGCCGACGCGGGTGTGCCAGCTCTCCGGCCAGAGGAGGTACCCCGCGACCAGGGCGATCCCGCAGCCCATCAGGGAGTCCAGCAGGCGGGGCAGCAGCAGGCCGGTGCCCTCGTGGTTGAGGATGTCGGAGAGCAGGAGGATCACCGGGGTGATCGCGGCGGTCTGGAAGCCGTAGCCACGCGGGGTGAGCGCCGGGACGAGCGGGGCGAGCACCATCATCACCGGTACGTCCCACCAGCCGATCGGCACCTCCGCCAGGACAGCCGCGGCGATCGCCAGCCCCACCACCGTGCCCAGCGCGCGCAGCAGGGCGCGGGAGAAGACCGAGCCGAAGTCGGGCTTGAGGACGAAGGTGATGGTCAGCGCGACCCAGTACGAGCGCGGGACCGGGACGAGGGAGACGAGGGCCTGGGCGATGCCGATGCAGACGGCGAGACGGAGCCCGTAGCGCCAGGAGCCCGCGGAGAGCACCGTGCCCCGGGTGGCGCGGGCGGCGCGGACGTGGAGGGCGACGGTGCGTTCGTCGATCCCGCGCGGGTCCGCCGAGGGGGAGGTGACCACCGCGGCGGTGTGCTTGAGGGCGTGGTCGACGGCGCGCTCGGTCTCGCTGAGGGCGAGGGGGAGCCTGGGCAGGCGCAGATGGGCGGTGTCGCCGGTCTCGACGGCGTCGGCCAGTTCCCGTACCGCCTGGGGGACCTCGGGCGGGAG
>NZ_MUNH01000400.1:0-2140 GCF_002154615.1 Streptomyces recifensis | reverse complement strand
GGTGCGGCGCCGCACCTCCTCCAGGGCCCAGTCGGCGCCGGACAGCGCCGCCGAGCCGCGGGCGCCGCGCAGGGCGGCCTCGGAGGTGATGGCGTTGCTGCGACGGCGCATGATCCGGTGCCCGTACACCCGGTCCACGGCCTTGCGCACGGACTCCACGGAGTCGGCCACGCCGGGCAGCGAGCCCAGGGCCGCGAGCGGATCTGCGGTCGCTCCTGTCGTACTCATGAGGTCGACCCTACGCGCCCCCGCCGCCGACCGACCGGCGCCCCTTCTTCGCCCCTCACACCGCTCGAAGGAGTGACGTTCACCTTCTTCCTGGCACATACAGCTACGAGCTGACTACCCTTCGTGAACATGAAAATTGCTTTCGTCGGGAAGGGCGGCAGCGGCAAGACCACGCTCTCCTCCCTCTTCATCCGCCATCTCGTCGCCGTCGGCGCTCCGGTGGTCGCGATCGACGCGGACATCAACCAGCACCTCGGACCCGCCCTCGGCCTCGACGAGGACCAGGCGGCGGCGCTGCCCGCCATGGGCGACCGGCTGCCTCTGATCAAGGACCATCTGCGCGGCTCCAACCCGCGCATCGCCTCGGCCGAGACGATGATCAAGACCACCCCGCCCGGCTCCGGCTCCCGGCTGGTCCGGATCAGTGAGCCCGACGCGATCTACGACGCCTGCGCGCGCCCGGTGGAACTCGACGGCGGCGCCGTCCGTCTGATGGTCACCGGCCCCTTCACCGAGGCCGACCTGGGGGTCGCCTGCTACCACTCCAAGACCGGAGCGGTGGAGCTGTTCCTGAACCACCTCGTCGACGGCCCCGGCGAGTACGTGGTGGTGGACATGACCGCCGGTTCGGACTCCTTCGCCTCCGGCATGTTCACCCGCTTCGACATGACGTTCCTCGTCGCCGAGCCGACCCGGAAGGGGGTCTCCGTCTACCGCCAGTACAAGGAGTACGCCCGCGACTTCGGTGTCACGCTGAAGGTCGTCGGCAACAAGGTCCAGGGTCCGGACGACGTCGACTTCCTGCGCGAGGAGGTGGGGGACGACCTGCTGGTGACGGTCGGGCACTCCGACTGGGTGCGCGCCATGGAGAAGGGACGCCCGCCCCGCTTCGCCCTGCTGGAGGACGGCAACGTGCGCGCACTGGAGACGCTCCGGGCCGCCGCCGACGCGACGTACGTGCTGCGGGACTGGGAGCGGTACACCCGGCAGATGGTCCACTTCCATCTGCGCAATGCCCAGTCGTGGGGCAACGAGCGCACCGGGGCCGACCTGGCGGCGCAGATCGACCCCGGTTTCGTACTCGGTGAAAGCGTGGCGACCCCCGTCTGACCCCTGCCGCTCGGCGTCCGCTGCCCGACGCCTACTGCCTGGCGGCCGGCGCGCCGGGGATGCCCTTCGGCGCCGGGGCCGGGCGGCCGGAGAGCAGGGACGCCCAGCCCTGCTTGGGCGCCTCGCCCACCTCGAGGGTGCGCAGCTTGGCCAGGGTCTGCGGGTCCTGGGCGTCCAGCCAGTCGGTCAGCTCGCGGAACGAGACGCAACGGACGTCGGGCTTGTTGCACACGGTCTTGACGACGTCCTCGATGGCGCGCATGTACGTGCCGCCGTTCCACGACTCGAAGTGATTGCCGATGATCAGGGGCGCGCGGTTGCCGTCGTAGGCGCGGTCGAAGCCCCTGAGGAGGCCGTCGCGCATCTCGTCGCCCCACAGGGCGAACTTGTCGGGGTCGCCCTGGGTCCGGGTGCCGGACTGGTTGACCATGAAGTTGTAGTCCATGGTGAGCTGCTCGAAGGTGTGGCCGGGGAAGGGCACGAGCTGCATGGACAGGTCCCAGAGACCTTCCCTCTTCTTGGGCCAGACCTGGTTGTTGACGCCGCTGGAGTCGTAGCGGAAGCCCATCTGGCTCGCCGCCTTGACGAAGTTCTTCTGCCCTTCAAGGCAGGGAGTGCGGGCGCCGATGAGTTCCTTGTCGTAGTCGAAGGGCAGCGGCGAGGACTTCCTCAGGCCCGAGTTGGTCTTCCAGGTCTTCACGAACTCCTTGGCCTGGCTGATCTCGCTCTTCCACTCGGCCACGGACCACTGGCCGACCCCGCCGTCGGGGCCGCAGAAGTGGCCGTTGAAGTGGGTGCCGAT
>NZ_MUNH01000399.1:0-11326 GCF_002154615.1 Streptomyces recifensis | reverse complement strand
GCCCCGAACCCCTGCTGGTGGCCGGAGTGGGCAACATCTTCCTCGGCGACGACGCCTTCGGCCCCGAGGTCGTCCGCGCCCTCGAACACCGTCCCCTCCCGCCCGGCGCCCACGTACGGGACTTCGGCATCCGGGGCATGGACCTCGCCTACGCCCTGCTCGGCGGCTGCGCCACCGCCGTACTCGTCGACGCCGCCCCCCGGGGACAGTGCCCCGGCACCCTCTCCCTGGTCGAGGCCGAACCCCCGGACGCCACGGTCGTGCCCGAGGCGCACGGGATGGACCCGGAGAAGGTGCTCGCCCTCGCCACCCACCTCGGCGACGAACCCCTGCCCCGCGTCCTCGTCCTCGCCTGCGAGCCCGCGGTGCTGCCCAGCCCGGACGAGGACATCGCCCCCGGCCTCAGCGAACCGGTGCGCGAGGCCGTCGCACGGGCCGTCGACGCGCTGCACACCCTGATCCCGGTCCTGCTGGCCGACCCGGCCGCGCCCACGCCCCCGTTGGGCCGCCCGATGGAATCCGGGACCCCGCACGCGGCTGCGCTGCCCGGCCTCGGGACGGGCGGACCCGAAGATCGGTGAGACCCCTGGGCCGTGCCCGGCACGGCCCGGGCCCCCGATCTTCCCGAGGAGCTGTGCCCATGTGCCGGTCCGACGTCAAGCAGGCCGTCCTGGCCAAGAACGACGATCTCGCCGCCCGCCTGCGTGAGGACCTCACTGAACGGGGCGTCACCGTGGTCAACCTGCTGTCCAGCCCCGGCAGCGGCAAGACCGAACTCCTCGCCCGCGTCCTGGCCCGCGCCGTCCAGCGCGGTGTCCCCGTGGCCGCCCTCACCGCCGACCTCGCGACCGAGAACGACGCCCAGCGCCTCGCCCGCTCCGGCGCCCCGGTCCAGCAGCTCCTCACGGACGGGCTGTGCCACCTGGAGGCCGGCCAGGTCCGCGACCGCCTCGACGGCTGGCTCCCCGCCGACACCGAGGTGCTGTTCGTGGAGAACGTCGGCAACCTCGTCTGCCCGGCCTCCTACGACCTCGGGGAGACCCTGCGGATCGCCCTCATGGCCGTCACCGAGGGCGAGGACAAGCCGCTGAAGTACCCCACCGCCTTCGGCTCCGCCCACCTGGTCGCCATCACCAAGACCGACCTCGCCGTCCCCGCCGGATTCGACGAGGCCGCCTTCCGCGCCAACGTCCAGCGGGTCAACCCCGGCGTGGAGACGGTGCGGACCTGCGCGCGCAGCGGCGACGGCGTCGACGTCCTGCTGGAGCGGGCCCTCGCCGTCCGGCACGCGCCGCCCGCCCACCGCCCGCCGCTGGCCCCCGGACCGCACGGCCACTCCCACGGCGGCCACAGCCACGACCACGACCCGGCCGCCGCCCCCCTCGCATGACGGCCCCCGCGACGGGCCGGATGCGCCGCCGTCTCACCGTGCGGGGCACGGTGCAGGGCGTCGGCTTCCGGCCCCATGTGCACCGGCTCGCGGCCGAGTACGCCCTCGCCGGGTTCGTCGGCAACACCGCCGACGGTGTCCTCATCGAGGTCGAGGGCCCGCCGCACGACGTGGAGCGGTTCTGCGAGCTGCTCGCCGAACACCCGCCTCCGCTCGCCTCGGTCACCGGCATCGGCCACGAGGACCTCCCCGCCACCGGCACGGGCGGGACGTTCACCATCCAGGCGACCCGACACACCACCGGCCGCACCCAGTTGCCGCCCGACACCGCCACCTGCGCCGACTGCCTGCGCGAACTCGCGGCCCCCGCCGACCGCCGCCACCGGCATCCCTTCGTCACCTGCACGCACTGCGGCCCCCGCTTCACCATCGCCACCGCGATGCCGTACGACCGCGCGGCCACGACCATGGCCCGCTTCCCGATGTGCCCCGCCTGCGCCCGCGAGTACGGCGACCCGCTCGACCGGCGCTTCCACGCCCAGCCCGTCGCCTGCCCCGACTGCGGACCCGGCCTGAGCCTCATCCCCGCCGAGGGCACCGGAGCGCGCCCGGCCCGCGACGCCGAGGCCCTCGCCCGGGCCCGGGCCCTGCTCGCCCAGGGCCGGATCGTGGCCGTCAAGGGCCTCGGCGGCTACCACCTGGCCTGCGACGCCACCGACCCGCGTGCCGTCGCCACGCTGCGCGCCCGGAAGGAACGCGGCGGCAAGGCGTTCGCGGTGATGTGCGCGGACCTCGCCACCGCGGAGAGCGTCGCCCACCTCACGGACGCCGAGCGGGCCGCGCTCACCGGCCCGGAACGTCCCATCGTGCTGCTGCGCGCCCGTACTCCCGGCGACGGTCTCCGCCTCGCCGACGGCATCGCACCCGGCAGCCCGCACCTCGGTGTCCTACTGCCCTACACCCCTGTGCACACCCTGCTGTTCGGCCTGCCCGGCGACCCGCCGGGACCCCGTGTGCTCGTGATGACCAGCGGCAACCGCTCCGGCGAGCCCATCGTCACCGACGACGCCCAGGCACTCATCCGGCTCGCCGGACTGGCCGACGCGTGGCTCACCCATGACCGCGCCATCGCCGCCCCCTGCGACGACTCCCTGCTCCGCGTACGCGCCGACGGCACCCCCCAGCTGCTGCGCCGCTCACGGGGCTACGTCCCCCGGCCGCTGACCCTCCCGGTGCCGGTCGGGCCCGCCCTCGCCGTCGGCGGGGACCTGAAGAACGCGCTCTGCCTCGGCGAGGACGACCAGGCGTGGCTGGGCCCGCACATCGGGGACATGGGCGACCTCGCCACCCTGGACGCCGCCCGTCGCGCCGAGGCCCACCTCGCCACCCTGACCGGTGTCACCCCGCGCCTGATCGCCGCCGACCGGCACCCCGGCTACCAGTCGACGGCCCACGCCCGCCGCCGCGCCGCCGAGGCCGGACTGCCCGCCCCGGCGCTGGTCCAGCACCACCACGCCCACATCGCCGCCGCCCTGGCCGAACACGGCCTCGACGGCGCCACCCCCGTCATCGGCGTCGCCTTCGACGGCACCGGATACGGCGACGACGGCACCGTCTGGGGCGGCGAGATCCTGCTCGCCGACTACTCCGCCTACCGCCGCTTCGCCCACCTCGTCCCCGCCCCGCTGCCCGGCGGGGACGCGGGTGTCGCCAACCCCTGCCGGCAGGCGCTGGCCCGGCTCTGGGCGGCCGGTATCGGCTGGGCGCCCGACCTGCCCAGCGTGGCCGCCTGCACCGACACCGAACGCGCGGTGCTGCACGGTCAGCTGACCCACCGCATCGCCTGCGTGCCTACCAGCAGCATGGGCCGCCTCTTCGACGCCGTGGCCTCCCTCACCGGCGCCTGCCACCGCGCCGGCCACGAGGCCGAGGCCGCGCTCGCCCTGGAAGCCCTCGCGCTCGAAGCCCGGGACGCGGACAGCGGGGAGTACGCCTTCGGCTTCGCACCCGGACCGCAGGCCGACCCGGCCCCGGCGCTGCGCGCCCTCCTCGCCGACCTGCGGCGGGGAGTGCCCGCGCCCGTGCTCGCCGCCCGCTTCCACCGGGGCGTCGCCGGAGCTGTGGAAGAGCTGTGCCGACGGGCCCGCGAGGCCACCGGCCTGACCACCGTGGCCCTGACCGGCGGGGTCTTCGCCAACGCCCTGCTGGAGGAGGACAGCACCGCCCGGCTCACCGCCGACGGCTTCACCGTCCTGCGGCACGGCCGGGTGCCGCCCAACGACGGCGGCCTCGCGCTCGGCCAGCTCATGGTCGCGGCCCACGTGCCCGGGCCGGGCCGCGCCCGCTGATCCGCCGCCGGCCCGGCCATCAGTCCACCCCAGACGAGACGGAGTGACCCATGTGTCTTGCAGTGCCCGGCAAGGTCGTCGCCATCGACGAAGGCGCCGACCCGCTCACCGGGCTCGTCGACTTCGGCGGAGTGCGGAAACAGGCGTGTCTCGAGTATCTGCCCGATGTGCGGGTGGGGGAGTACGTCATCGTGCACGTCGGCTTCGCCCTCCAGAAGCTCGACGAGGAGTCGGCCCGCGCGTCGCTGGAGCTGTTCGAGCAACTCGGGCTGCTGGAAGAGGAGTTCGGCGACGCCTGGGAGCAGGCCGAGCGGCAGGGAAGCGGGAGTGAGAACCGGTGAAGTACATCGACGAGTTCAACGACCCCGAGCTGGCGCGGCGCCTGCTGGACGAGATCCGGGCCACCGTCACCCGGCCCTGGGCCCTGATGGAGGTGTGCGGTGGCCAGACCCACTCCATCATCCGCCACGGCATCGACCAACTCCTGCCTGAGGAAGTCGAGCTGATTCACGGGCCCGGCTGCCCGGTGTGCGTCACCCCGCTCGACGTCATCGACAAGGCCCTCGCGGTCGCCGCCCGTCCCGACGTGATCTTCTGCTCCTTCGGCGACATGCTCCGGGTACCCGGCACCGACCGCGACCTGTTCCGGGTCAAGGGCGAGGGCGGCGACGTACGCGTGGTGTACTCCCCGCTCGACGCGCTCGAACTGGCCCGCAGGCACCCCGAGAAGCAGGTGGTGTTCTTCGCCATCGGCTTCGAGACCACCGCACCCGCCAATGCCATGGCCGTCCACCAGGCCCGCCGGCTCGGCCTGGACAACTTCAGCCTGCTGGTCTCCCACGTCCGGGTACCCCCGGCGGTCGCGGCCATCATGACCGCCCCCGAGTGCCGGGTGCAGGGCTTCCTCGCGGCCGGGCACGTGTGCAGCGTGATGGGCACCGCCGAGTACCCCGAGCTGGCCGAGCGGTTCCGGGTGCCGATGGTGGTCACCGGGTTCGAGCCGCTGGACATCCTGGAGGGCATCCGCCGGGCCGTGCACCAACTGGAGCGCGGCGAGCACCGGGTGGAGAACGCCTACCCCCGTGCCGTGCGCGAGGAGGGCAACCCGGCCGCGCTGCGCATGATCGAGGACGTCTTCGAGGTCACCGACCGCAACTGGCGCGGTATCGGCCCCATCCCGGCCAGCGGCTGGCGTCTCGCCGAGGCGTACCGCGCCTACGACGCCGAGCACCGCTTCGACGTCACCGGCATCCGCACCGAGGAACCCGCCGTGTGCCGGGCCGGCGAGGTGCTCCAGGGCCTCATCAAGCCCACCGAGTGCGAGGCGTTCGGCACCGCCTGCACCCCGCGCACCCCGCTCGGCGCCACCATGGTCTCCAGCGAGGGCGCCTGCGCCGCCTACTACCTGTACCGCCGCATGGAAGGCGGCCCCATGCCCCGCGGATCGCGCGTTCCGCGTAAGGAGATGAACCCCGTTGGCTGACCTCACCGACGCCCCCGCGATCGACCCCGCCAACTGGACCTGCCCCGCCCCGCTGCGCGACCAGGGCGTGGTGGTCATGGGCCACGGCGGAGGCGGCGCCCTCTCCGCCGAGCTGATCGACCAGGTCTTCACCCCCGCCTACGGCAATCCCACCCTCGCCGGGCTCGCCGACTCCGCCGTACTCGAACTCGGCGGCGCCCGGCTGGCGTTCTCCACCGACTCCTACGTGGTGCGCCCGCTGTTCTTCCCCGGCGGCTGCCTCGGCGACCTCGCCGTCAACGGGACGGTGAACGACCTGGCGATGAGCGGCGCGCGGCCCGCCTACCTGTCCACGGCATTCGTGCTGGAGGAGGGCGTGGAACTCGCCGTCGTCGACCGCGTCGCCCGCGCGCTGGGCGCGGCCGCCCGAGCCGCGGAGGTCACCGTCGCCACCGGCGACACCAAGGTGGTCGAGTCCGGCCACGGCGACGGCGTCTACGTCACCACGGCCGGCGTCGGCCTCGTACCCGACGGCGTCGACATCCGCCCCCAGCGCGCCCGCCCCGGAGACGCCGTCCTCGTCAGCGGGCCGATCGGGCTGCACGGGGTCGCGGTGATGAGCGTGCGGGAGGGGCTGGAGTTCGGCGTCGAGATCGTTTCCGACACGGCGCCGCTCGCCGGTCTGGTCGCGGCCATGCTCGCCGTCACCAAGGACGTGCACGTCCTGCGCGACCCCACCCGCGGTGGCCTCGGCGCCTCGCTCAACGAGATCGCCCGCGCCTCCGGCACCGGTGTCCGGATCACCGAGCGGGCCGTGCCGGTGCCCGACGAGGTGGCCAACGCCTGCGGGTTCCTCGGCCTCGACCCGCTGTACGTCGCCAACGAGGGCCGGCTCGTCGCCTTCGTACCCCGCGAGCACGCCGACGCCGTGCTGGCCGCGATGCGCGCCCATCCCCAGGGCGCCGGGGCCGCGCTGATCGGGGAGTGCGTGGCCGAGCACCCCGGCATGGTCACCGTCGCCACCGGGCTCGGCGGCACCCGCGTACTCGACCTGCCGCTCGGGGAGCAGCTTCCGCGTATCTGCTGAGCACGCGAACCGGCCCCGTCCGCAAAGGGACGGGGCCGGTTCGCGCGTCCGGGGGTCAGGGCACCGCCTCCACGGCGGTGATCTCCAGCTCCCGTCCGCTGCGCAGGTCCTGCGAGGGCCGGTCGCAGGCGGGGCACCAGAAGAACGGCGGCATGCCCACCGCGAACTCCGCCGCGCACCCGCCGCACCAGGCCACCGCCGTCACCTGCTCCACCACCAGCCGGGCCGAGGCGAGCGAGGTGCCGTCCCGCGCCACCTCGAAGGCGAAGTGCAGCGCGTCCGGCACCACACCCGCCAGCTCACCCACCCGCACCGTCACCGAGGAGACGTCCCCGGCGCCGTCCGCGCGGGCGATCTCCCCGGCCTGTTCCACGATCGCGGTCGCGATCGACAGCTCGTGCACCGGGGCCTCACGGGTACCGGCGGAGCGCGCGGCGGCCGCCGGTCATCCGGTAGATCTTGATCTCGCGGATGATGCCGGGGACCTCACTCACGACCAGCAGCAGCGTCAGACCGGCGAGCACGGCGGCCTGGGCTACGAGCACCCGCCGCCCTGTCCACAGGGTCCGCTCCGTCTTCGCGGCGACTCGCGCGGCTTTTCCGATCTTCATGGCGCTCACTTCCTGCCCTCTCATCCCGGCGGGATGTTCGGCATGACGTCGAGGATGGCGTTGTGCCGCTTGGTACGGACACCCGTGGAGCGGCGCGAGTCGGCGGTGCCGTCCTCGTGGTGGCCGACCTGCTCCTGATAGGGGCCGCGGTTGCCCTGGTGCAGGCCCGGCACGTGTGTCGGCGTGTCCGGCTTCACCTGGGGACGGCCCACTCTGATCCTGCCCATGATCGTCTCCTCTCTGGGCTGCACACATCTTGAGGCTTCACGAACGCTCGGTGAGCTCCGCGAAGAACCGTTCGACGGCCGGCCACACCCGGCCGCCACCGGAGAGTCCCTGCCACTCCGCGCGGACCAGGGCGACCATCCGGAAGCAGTCGTCGACGGGCACGATCCAGTGCTCCTGCTGGCCGCGCACCGTGTTGACCAGCAGCGCCTCCACGTCGGGTACCACGGAGGCGAGCGGCGGACACGCGGCGGCCAGGCCCTGCCAGGCGTCGGAGTCCACCTCCCACCGCATGGCCCCGGCGGGGCTCGGCCCCTGCGCCGTCACCGTGCCGTCGGCGCGCGGCACGAAGAACACCAGACCCACCGGCACCCCGAGCGCCGCCGTGTCGACCGGCGCCAGCCGCACCCGCCGCCGGGGCACCAACCGGTACCGGCCGCCGCCCGAGCCCTGCTCGGCGAAGAGCACCGAGCACGCACCGCAGACACAGCGGACCTCGTCGGCCGCCGTCTCGAACAGATGCGGATGCTCCTCGGCCACCGGCGCGGCGCACAGCTCGCACGTCTCCGGCCGCCCCGCCCCGGCCGGGCCGGAGCGGATCAGCCGGGCCAGCGCCCCGCTCACCGCGCCTCCTGCGGACGCTCCGCCCGGCGCGTGGTCAGCGTGGCGAGCGGTACGAACGCGGGCGGCTTCGCCCGCTCGGCCGTGACCGCCTCCACCGCCCGCAGCTCCGGAGCGGCGGCCAGTACGGTCGCCCGCACCACCTCGGTGACGTCCCCGCCACCTCCGCCGCACCCCGATCCGCAGCCACCGCCGCCGGAGTCGACCCGCACGCGGGCCACCTCGCCCTCGACGCCCAGCCACTGAAGGTCTCCGCCGCGCTCACGCACCGCGGGCCGCAGCCGCTCCACCGCACGTTCGGCCCGCCGCTCCGGCGGCTCGGGGTGCAGGGAGTGCAGCACCAGCAGATGCGCCAGCAACTCGTCACCGGCCACCCGGTCCAGCAGGGCGGCGTCCGCCCCGTCGAGCATCCGGGCCAGCGCCTCCCCGTACACCTCGGTCAGCAGGCCCACCGACTCCAGGGCCTCGGCGGACAGATGGCCGCTGCCGGACTCCAGTCGCTCCAGCAGCTCGTCCAGCCGGCCGAGCCGGGCCTCGACCGCCGGGTCGGCGAGCCGGGCGCCGTCAGCCATGGCTGGCGCCGTAGGTGGGGGAGTGCACGACGTCCAGCGTCTTGCCCTTGCCCATGTACATGTGGACGCCGCACGGCAGACAGGGGTCGAAGCTGCGCACGGTGCGCATGATGTCCACGCCCTTGAAGTCGTCCGGCCCGTTCTCCTCGAAGATGGGCTGGCCCTGGACCGCGTCCTCGTACGGGCCGGGGGTGCCGTAGATGTCGCGGGGGCTCGCGTTCCACGGGGTCGGCGGGTACGGGTGGTAGTTGGCGATCTTCTTGTCCTTGATCACCAGGTGGTGCGACAGGACCCCGCGCACGGCCTCGTGGAAGCCGCAGCCGATCGCCTCGTCCGGTACCTCGAAGTCCTGGAACACCTTGGTCTCGCCCGCCCGCAGCAGCTCCATGGACTCCTCCAGGAACTGCAGGGCCATCGCGGCCGCGTACGCCACGAAGTAGGGCCGCGCCCGGTCGCGTTCGAGGGTGTTGCTCCACTTCGGGATGGACCACTCCAGCGTGGTCTCCGGCAGCGACTCGCCCTTGGGGAGCTGGATGCGCACCTTGCCGTTCGCCGCCTTGACGTATCGGGTGTCGACCAGGCCGCTCAGCGCCGTCGACCACAGGCGGGCCAGGGGGCCGCCGCCGGTGTCCAGGGCGAGGTGCTTGTCCGTCTCCTTGTGGTACCAGCGCGGGCTCATGACCCAGCTGTAGTTCCCGTCGAACTCGCGCTTCTGCGGCACCGGGACCGTCGTCTGGTTCCACGGGTGCCGCATGTCGACCGGGTTGCCCAGCGGGTCGTGGGTGACGAACGGCTGCTCGTTGACCCAGTCGTCGTAGAACGAACTCCCCAGCATGATGCGCATGTTGAGGTTGATGTCGATCAGGTTGTTGGTGACCAGCTCCCCGTCGACGATGACGCCCGGCGTCACGTACATCGCCTTGCCCCACTCGTTCATCGAGGCGTAGCGGTAGTCCACGACGGCGGGGTCCTGCCAGGCGCCCCAGCAGCCCAGCAGGATGCGGCGGCGTCCGACCTCCTCGTAGCCCGGCAGGGCTTCGTAGAAGAAGTCGAAGACGTCGTCGTTCATCGCCACCGCCTTCTTGATGAAGTCGATGACGTGCATCAGCCGGCTGAGGTAGTCGGTGAAGACGCTGGGCTGCGGCATGGTGCCGACCCCGCCCGGATACAGCGTGGAGGGGTGCACGTGCCGTCCCTCCATCAGGCAGAACATCTCCCGCGTGACCCGGCTGACCCGGAGGGCCTCCTTGTAGACCTCGCCCTCGAAGGGGTTGAACGCCTTCATGATGTCGGCGATGGTCCGGAAGCCGTGGATCTCCCCGCGCGGGGCGTCGGTGCGCTCGGCGCGGGCCAGCAGACCGGGGTTGGTCGCCTTGACCATGGCCTCGCAGAAGTCCACGAACACCAGGTTGTCCTGGAAGATCGTGTGGTCGAACATGTACTCGGCCGCCTCGCCGAGGTTGGTGATGTGCTCGGCCATCGGCGGCGGCTTGATCCCGTACGCCATCTGCTGGGCGTAGTTGGAGCAGGTGGTGTGGTTGTCCCCGCAGATACCGCAGATGCGCGAGGTGATGAACCCGGCGTCGCGCGGGTCCTTGCCCTTCATGAACACCGAGTAGCCGCGGAACAGCGACGAGGTGCTGTGGCACTCGGCCACCTCGCGGTTGGCGAAGTCGATCTTCGTGTAGATGCCCAGGTTGCCGATGATCCTGGTGATCGGGTCCCAGGACATGTCCACGAGCTGAGCGGGTTTGCGCCCCGTGGGCCGGGATTCGGTGGTCGTCATCTGCGGTACTGCCCCTCGCTGTCGGGGTGGTGCGGGTGGTGGTGGGGTGCTGCGATGGCCGTACCGGCGTCAGGCACGCCAGTACGGGTTGTAACCGCTGGTGAGCTTGGACTTCCTGTGCCGCCACTTGGGCTCGTGATTGACCATCTCGTTGGTCACGCCGCGCAGCCGGCGCACGACCGCGCCGTACGGCTTGATGACCAGGGAGGACAGGGTGCCGCCGGGGGGTTCGTCCATGAACGGCATGAACGCGTCCGGGAAGCCGGGCATGGTGCAGCCGATGCAGATGCCCCCGACGTTCGGGCAGCCGCCGATGCCGGCCATCCAGCCGCGCTTGGGCACGTTGCAGTTGACCACCGGGCCCCAGCAGCCGGTCTTCACCAGGCACTTGGGGGAGTTGTAGTCGAGGCCGAAGTCGCCCTGCTCGTAGTACGAGCCCCGGTCGCAGCCCTCGTGGACGGTCTTGCCGAACAGCCACTGCGGCCGCAGCATGTGGTCCAGCGGGGGCGGCGGCGCGTCACCGGCGGCGTGCTGGAGCACCCAGATCAGGGTCTCCATGAAGTTCTCCGGCTGGATAGGACAGCCGGGCACGTTGACGATGGGCAGCCCGGCCGTCGACTTGTAGTCCCAGCCCAGGTAGTCGCCGAGGCCCATGGAACCGGTCGGGTTGCCGGCCATGCCGTGGATGCCGCCGTAGGTGGCGCAGGTGCCGGCCGCGACCGTGGCCCACGCCTTCGGGGCGAGCTGGTCGATCCACCAGTTGATGGTCTGCGGCTGTCCGGTCGCCGGGTCGTTGCCGAACGACGTCCAGAAGCCGTCGCCCTCGATGATGTCCTGATTGGGCACCGAGCCCTCGATGACGAGGATGAACGGGGTGCCCAGCTCGCCGCGCGCCGCTGCCCGGTAGGGGGCGAGGAAGTCCTCGCCGCCCAGGCTCGGCGAGAGCACCTTGTTGACCAGGTTGACCTTGGGAAGGCCGGGGATCAGGCCGAGCACCACGTCCTCGATGGAGGGCTGCATGGCCGCCGTCAGGGAGACGGTGTCGCCGTCGCAGCTCATCCCCTCCGAGATCCACAGGATGGTGATCTCGTCTATCCCCTGGTTCTCCTCGGATCGTTCGATGCGTTCACGGGCCGCGGTGGTGTGGCTCTCGGTGGTCATCTCGCCTGCCTTCGCTGCGGTCGGTCGGCCGCTGGGGAGTGGTTGTCGCCGTCAGGGGCGTCC
>NZ_MUNH01000398.1:0-5179 GCF_002154615.1 Streptomyces recifensis | reverse complement strand
GGGCGGCCGGGGCCGTGACGGGCGCTGCGGCGGCCGGGAGGGCGGTCTGGCCGGTGTCGAAGGGCTGCTGCCAGGCGGTGAAGAAGTGCCGGACCAGCAGGTCGGTGACGGCGGCGGGCTGCTCGACCGGCACCAGGTGGGAGGCGCCGGGCACGACCGCGAGCCGGGCGTCCGGGATGCCGGCGACCAGCGTGCGGGCCTCGGCGGGCCCGGTGACCTGGTCCTCGGAGCCGACCAGCACCAGCGTGGGCACGCCGATCCGGCCCAGCTCCGGACGCACGTCGAAGGCGGCGAGCGCCTCGCAGGCGGCGATGTAGCAGCCGGGGTCGGTGGTGCGGACCATCTGCACCGCCCACTCGGTGATCGCGGGCTGCGCGGCGGCGAAGCCCCCGGTGAACCAGCGGTCGGGCGCGCTTCGCGCGATCGGGTCGAGCCCGTTCGTGCGTACGATCACCCCACGCTGACGGAACTCGTCCGGCGTGCCGAACCGGGGCGAGGCCGCGACCAGCGCGAGCGAGGCGAGCCGCTCGGGGTGACGCAGCGCCAGCTCGATGCCGACGGCGCCGCCGAGGGCACAGCCCGCGTAGCCGAAACGCTGCACGCCGAGGCTGTCCAGGGTGGCCAGCAGACGCGTGGCCAGCTCCGCGACCGAACCGGCCGGGTGGGCCGGGGCGCCGCCGTGGCCGGGCAGATCGAAGCGCAGGACCCGCCACTGCTTGACCAGTTCCGGCACCTGGCGGTCGAACATGTGCCAGGTGGTACCCAGAGAGGGGCCCAAGATCAGTACGGGAGCCTCTTCCGGCCCGTCAAAGCGGTATTGCAGGGTGCTGGACGTACTCTCACTCACCCTGCTCACGCTCTCACATCTCACAATTTCTCACGCACTGGGGTCTCAACTCCGTGCAGGTCATCCTATTGTGAGGCGGCCTTGCGAAGATCCTCTGCATAAGGCTTCACATACCACCGCTCGGCGGTGACCGCGTTCGTGTGCACCCACCCCCGTGACTTTTCGCTCTGCTTTTCGAGCCTTTAGCTGTGAAACCCTCGGGAGGAGTTCTGCTGCGCCTGGAAGACCATGAGTGCCAGCTGGACCCGGTTGTCCAAGCCGGTCTTGGTGAGCGCGCGGGAGATGTGCGTCTTGACCGTGCCTTCGCTCATGAAGAGTGCCTTCGCGATCGTCGCGTTGGAAGCGCCTTCGGCGACGGCCTCGGCGACGGCGCGTTCTCGGTCGGTGAGCGCCTCCAATGTCCGCCGAGCTTTGGCGCCGGCGGAGTCGTCGTCTGCGCGAGTGTGGCGGGCCACGAGTTGGCGGGTGATCGTCGCCGAGAACGCGCTTTCTCCCGATGCGGCCAGGTGAATCGCGTGGCAGAGCTCTCGCGGTGCGACATCTTTGAGCAGGTATCCGCTCGCGCCGGCCTGCAATGCGTCGAGCACGTGGGTGTCCAGGTGAAAGGTGGTCAGCATCAGCACCGCGACCGACGGCACCGCCGCCCGGACACGGCGGGTGGCCTCGACGCCGTCCATCTCCGGCATCTGAAGGTCCATCAGCACGATGTCGGGGCGGTGGCGCGTCGCCGCGACGACGGCCTCGGCTCCGCCGGACGCCTCGGCGACGATTCTGAGGGTGGGGTCCACCGACAGGACCATCCTCAGCCCGGCGCGGACCATCGCGTCGTCGTCCACGACGAGCACCGACGTGGGGGCGCCGGGGGTGCCGCCGGAAGGTGGGGAGCTGGTCATCGCAGCGGCACCCGCGCGGACAGCCGGAACTCGTGGGTGTTCTCGCCGCGGTCGACGACCTCGTGCTCGGTGACGCCTCCCACGGCGGCGATCCGTTCGACGAGACCGCTCAGCCCGGCGCCGGTTCCGGGCAGCACCGACCCGGTTTCCTCGATCGGGTTGGTGACCGTGACGAGGGCATCACCGCCCTCGCGGCGAACATCCACCGTGACCAGTGCGCCGGGGGCGTGCTTGCGCGCGTTGGTGAGCCCTTCCCGCACGACGCGGTAGACGTGCTCGGCGTTCAGGGGTTCCCGCGGCGCGGCCGCGCTGCCGGTGCTGCCGGTGTCGTCCGGCAGATCAAGGTGCGCGACGACCAGCTGACCGGCCTGTCTGGCCTCGTCGATCAATCCCGCGACGGTGTGCACGTGTGCGGAGTTTCGCGGTGTCACGACGGTGCCGTCGCGCAGTATGCCGATCACGGTGCGCAGCTCGTCGAGTGCGCTGATCGCGGTCGTGCGAATCGTCGCGGCTGTCGTGCCGACATTCTCGGCGTCGTCCCCGGCGACCGCGAGGGCGCCGGCGTAGAGCGCGATCAACGAGATGTAGTGCGCGACCGAGTCGTGCATGTCCTGGGCGATTCTGGCGCGCTCGGCCATCTGGATCTGTTCCGCACGCTGCTCTCGCTCGCGCTCGATACGGGCGGCTCGGTCCCGGTAGACCGCGACCAGGTCCTGCTGCTTCTGCTGAAGTGCGCCCCAGGCGACGACGGCGAGTGTGATCGCGGTGTTGACCACCACGGTGAGACTCAGCGCGGAGTTGGCCGGATACAGCAGCCAGAAGACCAGCGCGCCGGCGATATCGGCCAGCGCCACGAGCAACGCCTGCTCGGTGCGCCGGCTGCGTGCCACGGCGAACAGAGCCACGTAGTTGGCCACACCGGCGGTGGCGCTGAACGCCCCAGCGACCGCCAGCACCAGTCCGACCGCGAGGGGGGCACGGTAACGGACCAGCAGCACGAGACTGGCGAGGGCGCCCACGGCGATGTCGAGGACGCGCCACCCTCCTGCCGGGCGTTGCTCGAGGACCAGGAACAGCAGGGCGAGTCCACCGGCGAACGAGGAGAGAACGAGCAACGCCGACCGGCCGCGCTCGATCCACGGCCCTCGACGCACCGGGGTCTCGTCGCTGCGGCCGCCGGCGACGGCGAGGGGAGGAGACGGCACCGGACCACCCTAGATCGCTGTTCTCGGCGAAGCACAGTCAACGAAAGTCGTAGAAGCTGCCGGCCGTTGGTGGACGCGATCGGTCCCGGTCGGCAGACGTCCGGCGCATGGACCGGCCGCCATCGTCGAGGACGTGAACACCACACGTCTTCGCAGATACCTGATGACGCTGCTCGGGCTGGACCCGACCGACCGGCGCTCCACGACCCGGACCGGAAACCTCCGCACCGACGACGTCACCCGGGAGTCCCTGTGACCAGACCATCGACCACGCGCAACCTGTCCGGCTCGTCCCGTACCACGGCCGACGCCCCGGACCTGCCCACCATCACGTTCGCCGGCCGGGCGGGGATGGCGGTGGCTGCCCTCTCGGTGCCGATGGTGGCCCTGTACTTCGTCTACTCGGGGCCACCGCCGGAGTGGAACGTCCTGACGCGCAGCCTGCTGACGCTGGTGACCATGGCTGTGCTGACGGTGTTCGGGGTTGCCCTGGCACGCCTGCTTCCCAGGGACGACACGGGCCGGAGCACCCTCGTCGGTCAGCTCACCGTCGTGTCGCTGCTCACCTACGTCGCGGTGATCCTCTTCGCCACCTCGCTCGAGGCCGGTACTCCCTTGGCCTTCCCGGATCGGGGGATGGACCCGACCACGGACGGCCCTCTGTCGGCCGCCATGGCATTGGCCCACGGTCCGATCGCACACCTGTGGATCGCGATGTTCTTCCTCGGATTCGCCCGTGCCGCGCGGCAGTTCACGACAGCTGTGTCACCGGTGGTGCCGCGGTGGGCCCTGCGCGGTGCGGTCGTCGTCGGAGTCGTCAACCTGCTGGCCGTCCCGTCGCTCTACTTCGGCATGGACGCCACCCACTTCTACGCCGTCAACGGATGGGGTGCGGATGCCCTCGTCGGTCTGATCACTCTGGTCTGGGTCGGCTTCCTCGGCCTGGGCATCCACCGGGCGCGACCGGTGACTTGACGGGTCGGCCTGTTCTCCGCGGCGGCCGGGCTCCCCTTCCCGGGGGCCGGCCGCCGCCAGTCGTGCGCAGTGGGCCGAGTTGACAGACCTGAGCGTCCAGCGGGGAACCCGCCGACAGGGTCCCGGCATGCGGTCTCCGGCGGCGCGGCGTCGCGCGCCGGAACGGTCGTGATCCCCGCCCGCCTCTCCGGGGGCGGGAGGCGGGACGTTCGGTCAGCGGGACGTGCGGTCAGCCGGGGAAGTGGGGCGTGCGGGCGGTGTCTTCGGCCCGGCTGGGACGCACACCCACGCGAGGGCCGCCGCGATCAGATAGGCGAGGGCGCCGATGGCCATGCTGGTGCGAAGTCCGGTGCCGTAGTCGGCGCCGGTGGCCAGCAGGCTGCCGCCGAGGGCCACGCCGGTCGCGCTGCCGATCTGGCGGGCGGTGTTGAACAGCGCGGAGGCGGCCCCCGCGTACTCCGGGGGCGCGGCACCCATCACCGTGGCGGTCGAGCCGGTGAGCGCGAAGGACGTACCGAACCCGGCGGCCATCATCGGGGCCACCAGCAGCGGGTAGGGCGGATCGGTACCCGCCGCGGCCCAGCCGGCCAGCCCCAGCGCGCCGAGGAACATGCCGGAGACGACCAGTGGACGGTGACCGGTGCGGCGGGCGAGCCGTCCGGACAGGACGGAGGCGAACATCGTCATCGCCACGGCCGGGAACAGCGCCACTCCGGTCCTGAGGGCGCCGAAGCCGCGCTGGTGCTGGAAGTCCAGGCTGGCGGTGAACACCATGCCGTAGAAGCCGAAGTTGAACAGCAGGCCGACGGCGGCCCCGCCGACCATCGCCCGGGAGCCGAGCAGGCGCGGCGGAAGGCCGGGGGAACGGGCGGCGCGCTCGCGCCACACGAACGCCGCGACGGCGGGCACGACCAGGCCCAGCCCGGCGAGCACGAGGGGATCGGACCAGCCGCGCCGGCCGGCCTCGTTCAGCGCGCCGGTCAGCAGGGCCACCGCCGCCACCACGGCCCACTGCGCCGGCCAGTCCAGGGACCGGCCGGCGTGACGCGGCGAGGGTGCCACGTGCCGCCACGTGAGAAACAGGCAGGCCACGCCGACGGGCAGATTGATCAGGAAGACCCAGCGCCAGCCCACGGTGGACACCAGCAGGCCGCCCAGCAGCGGCCCGGCGGAGGCGGCGACACCCGCCATCGACCCCCACAGCCCGAAGGCCCGTGCACGTGCGGCGGGCTGCGGGTACGCCTCCTGGAGCAGGGCGA
>NZ_MUNH01000397.1:0-6372 GCF_002154615.1 Streptomyces recifensis | reverse complement strand
GGCCGGCGTCTGGGCGCACCCGTCCCGCCCGAGCGCGGCCCGGCGGCCCGTCCACCCGTGACGGCCCGCCGGGCCGCGCTCGCTTTTTCCGGGCCCGGCGGATTACCGCCGCCCCGAGGGATATATCGGCTCTCCCGCTAATCCCGGCCCGCGTATTTCCCGGCACCGTCCGACGGCATTACGGGTAATGCCGTCGGACGGTGCCGGGAAATACGCGGGCCGGGATTAGCGGGAGAGCCGATATATCCCTCGGGGCGGCGGTAATCCGCCGGGCCCGGAAAAAGCGAGCGCGGCCCGGCGGGCCGTCACGGGTGGACGGGCCGCCGGGCCGCGCTCGGGCGGGACGGGTGCGCTCAGACGCCGGCCTCGACCACGGCGGAGGCGGGCAGCTCCATCAGAATGGTGCGCCGGGGGTTGGCGGTCCGGTCGGGGAGGTCGGTGGGGTGCTCGGGCAGCTCGGCGATCCGCAGTTCGCCGGCGTCGTTCAGGTGCGCCAGCGTCGTGCGTCGCGGGTTCGCCGTCGTCTGGAACATCATCGTCGTCTTCACCGTTGTCGTCCTGTGGCGTCGTGATCGGGTGGGAATGGGCAGAGCCGCTCATCCTGTAAAGCGTCAGGCTAAACATGCGAATCCCCGTCACTCACGTGAACCACCCGCGATCGGGGTGTGAGTTTGCTCACTACGAGCCATACAAATGGGTCAATTCAGACTGCGGGCCTTGGGCGATGAAACGGACATTGGTCGACTGAACCCACCATTCCGCTCCTGATCATGGCGACTGGGACACCGTTCGAGGGTCCCGCACGGGCGCTCGACTCGCCGGAATTGCCCGCCTATACGGGTGATCCGGTTCCACCCGTCGTGACCTCCGGATCACGCGCCGTCACGTAGGTCACAGCTCGGGCTACGTCCCTTGTTGGAGATCCGGCACTGTGCTGGAATGCCACGGACCGCCGCAGGAACGAGCCGGCGCAGGGGGCGCGACGCCGCGCCGAGTGGCGGTGAGCAAGGGGGGAATCCAGCGCCGGTCACTCAAGACCACACGGGGGGCGTATTCAGGGCGCCCTTCATGACGCCGACACCGTGTCCCGCCGTTCACGCGGAGGGGCGCCTGGTCCAGAGGTTGCGACGCTAGTGCAGGGACGTTTCAAGAGGGATGGCAGCGCTTCGGCCGAGCCGGAGCCGCACGGCGGGACCGACCGTGGTTCCTCGCACCAGCACGCCCAGAGCGCCGGCAAGGGCCCGTCCGGCGACAACGGCGAGCGCGGGGGACGCCCCGGCGCGTCCGCCCCGGCCGGCGCGTCCGGCACCAAGCCCGTGGCGCCCGCCGCGAAGACCGTGAAGAGCACGCCCAGCACCGGTTCCCGGGTGGCGCTGCGCAACTGGCGCATCTCCACGCGTCTGGTCTCGCTGCTCGCGCTGCCGGTGGTCGCGGCCACCACGCTCGGTGGTCTGCGCATCGGCGACTCGATGGACGACATCAAGCAGCTCGACAACATGAAGCTGCTGACCGAGATGACCCAGCGCGCGACCGAGCTGGCGCACGCGCTCCAGGAGGAGCGCGACCAGTCCGCCGGTCCCCTGGCGCACGGTCTCAAGTCGTCCGACTACACGGTCAAGGGCTTCCGCGACAAGACGGACAACGCGAAGAAGACCTTCGAGGACTCCGCCGAGGACATCGACGCGGCGAGCAAGGACGGCAACCTCCAGGGCGTCCGCGACACCCTGGTCGGCCTGGTCTCCCAGCTCGACTCACTCGGCAAGATCCGCCGGGACGCGTACTCCTCCGAGGGCAACTCGACCCAGACCGTCGAGGCGTACCACCGGCTGATCACCCAGCTCATCGACCTCTCCCAGGACATGGCCGAGGCATCGAGCAACCCGGAGATGATCCAGCGCACCCGCGCCCTGGCCGCGTTCTCCACGGCCAAGGAGTACGCCTCGGTGCAGCGAGCCGTCATCGCGGCCGCCCTGCCCGCCAGCAACGCCACCAAGGGCGACCTGTCGACCAACGACCGCCTCTACGGCGAGGCCGCGTACGACAGCGAGGGCTCCGAGCTCAACATCTTCCGCAAGGTCTACGCGAGCCAGGGCGCCGAGGAGATCCTCAAGCCCATCGACGAGAACAACCCGACGATCCAGGCGGCCGACCTCTACGCCAAGCGCGTCTTCGACTCGCGCGACGGCCTGGCGGGACAGCCGGCGCGCTCGTACCTGGACTGGATGGACGACAGCTCCACCAAGATCCAGCAGATGAAGAAGATCGAGCACGAGCTGCTCGACAGCATGGAGCAGAAGGCCCGCCAGCTGAAGGCGACCTCCGAGCAGGAGGCGATCCTCTCGGGTGTGCTGATCCTGCTCGTGCTCGGTGTCTCGCTGGTCGGCGCGTTCGTCGTGGCCCGGTCCATGATCCGCTCGCTGCGCCGCCTCCAGGACACCGCCACCAAGGTCGCCCAGGACCGCCTGCCCGAGCTGGTCAAGCAGCTCTCCGAGTCCGACCCGCAGGACGTGGACACGTCCGTGGAGTCGGTCGGTGTGCACTCGCGGGACGAGATCGGCCAGGTGGCCGCGGCCTTCGACGAGGTGCACCACGAGGCGGTCCGACTCGCCGCCGAGCAGGCGCTGCTGCGAGGCAACGTCAACGCGATGTTCACCAACCTCTCGCGCCGCTCCCAGGGTCTGATCCAGCGTCAGCTCTCGCTCATCTCCGAGCTGGAGTCCCGCGAGGCCGACCCCGACCAGCTCTCCTCGCTGTTCAAGCTCGACCACCTCGCGACCCGCATGCGCCGTAACGGCGAGAACCTCCTCGTCCTCGCCGGTGAGGAGCCCGGCCGGCGCTGGACCCGCCCCGTCCCGCTGGTCGACGTGCTCCGCGCCGCCGCCTCCGAGGTGGAGCAGTACGAGCGCATCGAGCTGGCGTCGGTGCCGAGCACCGAGGTCGCCGGCCGCGTCGTCAACGACCTCGTGCACCTCCTCGCCGAGCTGCTGGAGAACGCCACCTCGTTCTCCTCCCCGCAGACCAAGGTCAAGGTCACCGGTCACGCGCTGCCCGACGGCCGCGTGCTGATCGAGATCCACGACACCGGCATCGGCCTCTCCCCCGAGGACCTCGCCGCGATCAACGAGCGCCTCGCCGCGCCGCCCACCGTGGACGTGTCGGTCTCCCGCCGCATGGGTCTGTTCGTGGTCGGCCGTCTGTCGCAGCGCCACGGCATCCGCATCCAGCTCCGCCCGTCCGACTCCGGTGGTACGACCGCGCTGGTCATGCTGCCCGTCGACGTCGCCCAGGGCGGCAAGAAGCCCGCTCCGGGCAAGGCCGGCGGTTCCGGCTCCGGTGGCGGTCCCGCCGCCGCGCAGGCCGCGGCCGGTGCCGCGGCGGCGCGCCGGAACAACGGCGGTGGCGGTGGTGGTGCCCTCGGCGGCGCCCCGGCCGCCGGCGGACGCCTCACCGGCGGCCCCGGCCAGCGCGGCCAGGTCGGCGCGGGCCAGGGTCCGCGCGCGGCGCTTCCCGGCACCGGGCAGAACGGCGGCCGTCCCGGCGGCCCCGGTGGCGCCCGTGGGCCGCAGGGCCCCGGTGCCTTCCAGCAGAACCAGCCCAGCCAGCAGAACCAGCAGAACCGTCCGGCCCCCGCCGGCCAGGGTCCGGGTGCCCCGCAGGGCATGCACACCGCGAACCCCGGCGGTCCGCAGCAGGACGCCTTCGGTGGTCGCGGGCCGGCCCAGCAGCAGCGCGGTGGCGCCGGTGCCGGTGCCGAGCAGGGGCGTCAGCCGCAGCTCCCGCCGCGTGGTGGCCCGCGTGCCGAGCTGCCCGGTGGCAACCCGGCCTCGCGTGCCTCGCTGGACGTGCCGCGCGGCCACGACGAGCAGGACGCGTCGCAGACCGCGCGCATGCCGCGCATCGATGACCGGCAGGGCATGGGCGGCACCGCCGAGATGCCCCGCATCGACGCGCAGGACCCGTCACAGACCGGGGGCTTCCCCCGCCAGGACCTGTACGGCGCGGGCGACCAGCAGCAGCACACCGGGCAGTTCGCCCGGCCCGGCGTCAACGGGGCCCAGCCCACGGGGCAGTTCCAGCGTCCGGGTGCGGGCGACCAGCAGAACATGGGCCAGTACCAGCAGCCCGGCGCCCAGCAGGCGGGCGGCTACGGCCGTCAGCAGGGCGGCGACGAGTACACCCGCCCCGACCTGTTCGGCGGCCCCCAGGGCCAGCAGCAGGGCCAGCAGAACCCGCAGGCCCCGCAGCACACCGGCCAGTTCCCGGTCCAGCAGGGCTACGACGCGTACCAGGCCGGCCACACCGGCCAGCACGCGCTGCCCGGCCGCCCGGCGCAGCACCAGAACGGCAGCCAGGCCGCGCAGAACCCGAACCAGGCGGGCAACACCGGCCAGTTCGAGCAGCAGCGGCCCGCCGCCCCGCAGCGTCCGGCGCGTCAGGCGCCCGCCGACAACTGGGCGCTGCCCCCGGCCCCCGCCGGCAACACCGGTGACGGCCGTACCCCGCTGTACGACACGCTGGAGACCAACTGGTTCCAGCAGGAACAGCAGCAGTCGGAGTCCGCTCCGGCCGCCCCTCAGCAGCCGCAGGCGCAGGCCCCCACGCCCGCCCCGCAGCAGTCGTCGTCCACCACCGGCTCGTGGCGCACCTCTCCGAACGACGAACTCGTCCGGCAGGCGGAGCGCGTACGACAGCCCGCGGCGGGCGGTGTCACCACCTCCGGTCTGCCGCGCCGTGTGCCCAAGGCGAACCTCGTCCCGGGCACGGCACAGCAGCAACAGCACCACAGCGGTCCGCAGGTCTCCCGTGCGCCTGACGACGTACGCGGCCGGCTGACCAATCTCCGTCGGGGTATCGCTCAGGGCCGTCAGGCCGGGGGCGGCCAGACCGGCAGCTTCCCGAGCCCCACTCACCAGCAGGAGCGTTAGTTGAGTCCGATGAGCCAGGCGGCACAGAACCTGAACTGGTTGATCACCAACTTCGTGGACAACACCCCAGGGGTGTCGCACACGGTGGTGGTCTCCGCCGACGGCCTTCTGCTGGCGATGTCCGAAGGCTTCCCGAGGGACCGCGCCGACCAGTTGGCGGCCGTCGCGTCCGGTCTGACCTCTCTCACGGCCGGGGCGTCCCGGATCTTCGAGGGTGGCAGCGTGGCGCAGACCGTCGTCGAGATGGAACGCGGCTTCCTGTTCCTCATGTCCGTCTCGGACGGGTCGTCCCTCGCGGTCCTCGCGCACCCCGAGTGCGACATCGGCCTCGTGGGCTACGAGATGACCCTGCTCGTCGACCGGGCGGGCGCGGTACTCACCCCGGACCTGCGCGCCGAACTACAAGGCAGTCTGCTCCACTGACCCACCCCGGCACCACCCAGCACACGAAACAACCGTCCGGCCGCCACAATCCCCCCACCGGCCCCGTCAGACGGCACGACTGACCAACTTGCTGTCCCGCCCGGAGGATTCATGACCCCGCCCAACGCCTCTCATGATCCGTACGCGGAACCGTACGGCGATGAGGGCGACCAGCCACTGGTACGTCCTTACGCGATGACCGGTGGCCGGACCCGGCCGCGCTACCAGCTCGCCATCGAGGCGCTGATCAGCACCACGGCCGACCCGGCAGCGCTGATGGGAATGCTCCCTGAGCACCAGCGCATCTGCCACCTCTGCCGGGAGGTCAAGTCGGTCGCGGAGGTCTCCGCGCTCCTGGCCATGCCCCTCGGCGTGGCCCGCATTCTGGTGGCCGACCTCGCCGAGGCCGGCATGGTCGCCGTTCACCAGCCGGGCGGCGACGAGAACAACGGCGGCGCTCCCGATGTGACGCTGCTCGAAAGGGTGCTCAGTGGACTTCGCAAGCTCTGACTCGGGGCGGGCCACGACCTCCGCCAAGATCGTGGTGGCGGGCGGCTTCGGCGTGGGCAAGACCACGTTCGTGGGCGCCGTCTCGGAGATCAACCCGCTGCGTACCGAGGCCGTCATGACGTCCGCGTCGGCGGGCATCGACGACCTCACCCACACCGGGGACAAGACCACCACCACGGTGGCCATGGACTTCGGCCGCATCACCCTGGACCAGGACCTGATCCTGTACCTCTTCGGTACGCCCGGTCAGGACCGCTTCTGGTTCATGTGGGACGACCTGGTGCGCGGTGCCATCGGCGCGGTGGTGCTCGTGGACACCCGCCGGCTCGCGGACTGCTTCCCGGCCGTGGACTACTTCGAGAACTCGGGTCTGCCGTTCGTCGTCGCCCTCAACGGCTTCGACGGTCAGCAGCCGTACAACCCGGACGAGGTCCGCGAGGCCCTGCAGATCGGACCCGACGCCCCGATCATCACGACCGACGCCCGGCACCGCTCGGACGCCAAGAGCGCCCTG
>NZ_MUNH01000396.1:0-1352 GCF_002154615.1 Streptomyces recifensis | reverse complement strand
CGCGATCTGCCGCTGGTGCTCGGCGAGGACGGACACCGCCCAGAGCGGCTGCTCGTCCAGCAGGTCGTCCATGCGGGAGCCGGTGCGCAGGCTGACCAGCACCAGCGGCAGATCGCGGGGCGGTTCGCCATGAAGGGCCGGGTCAGTGACCGCCTCCTCTTCGCCGACCTCGCCTGCGACCGCGGTGAGGTCACGGGTGCCCCCCTGATCCCCGACGCCCTGGCCAGCCTGGAGTGCCGGACCGAGCAGCGCGTCGAGGCCGGGGACCACACCCTCGTCATCGGCCGCGTCCTGACGGCACGCGTCCCCAGCACCGAGGGCGGACCCCTGCTGTACTACCGGGGGCGGTACCGGCACTTGGGCTGAGCGCAACCGGCCGGGAGCCGGCGGATGTTCCCTCCCGCATGACCGTCGCCCTCTACATCGCCGCGCTCTGGGCCCCGCAGCTGATGCCGTGTCTGGCCGTCCCGTCGGCCGTGGCCCTGGCCGTACGCATCCGCACACGCACCTGGGGCCGTGCCTGGTACGCCCCTGACACGGCGCCCTCCTTCGTACTGGCCCTCATGACCGCCGCCGTGGCCTTCGGCCTCTTCGGCTACGGGGTGGCGTGCGGCTTCTACCTCCTCGACCCGGACCAGACGTGTGGGGCACAGGGCGTGCCCGGCGACCGGATCGTCACCCACGAGACCCTGCCCGTCAGCGCCCGGTGCGTCACCGAGGCGGGCGCGGCGACGGAACTGGTCCCGTTCTGGGTGAACCAGGTGATCTACCTCTGCCTGCTGGTGTGCGCGGCGGCCATCGGCGCGGGGGCCGCGTTGCTGCACCGTAAAGAGATGGTGCCCGCGGACCCCGCTTCGTAGGGTGCGCGCATGTCACTCCGTCTTGCCGAGGTCACCTCCGCGAACCTCGAAACCGCCCTGGCCATCCGTGTGCGTCCCGATCAGGAGCACGCCGTCGAACCGGTCGCGCACTCGCTGGCTGAGGCGTACGTGCACCCCGCCGGGGTGGCCTGGCCGCGGCTGATTCTCGACGGGGACGAGGCGGTCGGGTTCCTGATGGCCTTTCTGGATATCGACTGGCGCGCGGACGGCGGGAGCCTGCGGCGCTCCGGGCTGTGGCGGCTGAACATCGACGCCGACCGACAGGGCAGGGGATACGGCCGGTTCGCCGTGGAGTCGGTCGCGGCGGAGCTGCGCCGGCGCGGGTGCGGGGAGCTGTACGTCACCTGGCATCCCGGCGCGGACGGCCCCGGCGAGTTCTACCGGCGGCTCGGGTTCCGTACGACCGACGAGACGAGCGGGGGCCAGACGGTCGGGGTGCTCGACCTCGGGGTCTAGGGGGTGTCTCGTCGA
>NZ_MUNH01000038.1:0-43740 GCF_002154615.1 Streptomyces recifensis | reverse complement strand
CCGCCGTCGCTCTCCACCACCCGGTGACACGGCACGACCACCGGCAACGGGTTGGCGCCCATCGCCGTGCCCACCGCCTGCGCCCCGCCGGGCTGCCCGACCCGCCGGGCCAGATCGCCGTAGCCGACCACCGTGCCGTACGGGACGCCGTCGGCCAGTTCGCGCAGCACCGCCCGGTGGAAACCGGAGATCAGCGACCAGTCCAGCGGCAGGTCGAAGTCCTGCCGCCCGCCGGCCAGATAGGCCTCGACCTGCCGTATCGCCTCCGCCAGCAGGGGCGCGCCCGGCTCTTCGACCGGCTCGGTGCCGTACCGCGCCGCCAGCCGCCTCAGCGCTCGCTCGCGCACCGGGCCGGTGGCGTGGAAGACCACGTTGACCAGCCCCTGGCCGCTCGCGGCCAGCATCAGCGGGCCGATGCGGCTGGGCACGACCGCCCACACGACCCGCTGTCCGTCCTGCCCCTGGCTGTCCATGCCGACCACGGTACGACCCGGCACCGACAACGGGCCCTGACGTGGGAATCAGTCGGCGCTGAGCGCCGTGCGCACCACGTCCGGCTTGTTGGTGATGATGCCGTCGACGCCGTAGCCCCGGACCTTCCGCGCCGTCGCCGCGTCGTTCACCGTCCACGCGAAGACCCGGACAGGCTTGCCGTGCGGCCCCTTCAGGGCGTGCGCCGCTGAGACGTAGCTCGCGGAGATGCCCGCGTACGCCGGATTGACCAGGTCGGCGAACCGGGCGTAGCCGCTCAGCTCGGCGACCTCCGGACGGCCCAGGTAGCCGGTGGTCAGCGCGGGCTTGAGCCGGTGCACGGTACGGATGCTGTCCGCGCTGAAGCTCTGCACGATCAGCCGGTTCTGGTGCGCGCGGTCCAGCCAGCCCTCGTTGCTCAGGGTCTTGAGGATCTGCGCCTCGATACCGGGGTACAGCTCGGGGTTCTTGACCTCCAGCAGGAGTTTCTCGTGGTTGCGCTCGACCCGGCGCATGTAGCGATCGAGCGTCGGCACGCGCGCGCCCGCGTAGGCGGGGGAGAACCAGCTCCCCGCGTCCAGCCGGGCGATCTCCGCCGCCGTGAAGTCCTTCACCTTCCAGGGCGCCCGGCCGGGGAAGACGTCCTCGACGTTCGTGGTGCGCGCCAGGCTGTCGTCGTGGATGACGACCAGCTTGCCGTCCTTGGTGCGCTGCACGTCGTTCTCCACCCAGGAGAAGCCCAGCCTCGCCGCCTTGTCGATGGCGGACAGCGTGTTCTCGGGCGCGTACGCGGAGGCCCCGCGGTGGGCGACCACCGTGGGCTGGGCCGCCCTGACCTGCCGGCCGTCGGAGCCGGGGCTCAGCAGGACCGTCGCCCCCAGGGCCGCGGTGGCCGCGGCGGCGACTGCGTGCGCGTACATGCGTACTCCTCACGTCCGGCGAATACCAACAGCACCAGGGTGACAGCGCAGCGTCAACGGCACAGGAGCGCAGAACGGCCACAGGATGAACGGCGGGGCCCAACTCCGTACACCGGTGCCGCACAAGTGGGGTAAGGACGTGTTTCTTTGCCGGAAAATCATTCGACCATTCCGGTGGCAGCCATACTCTCTCCGACAGTCCCGACCGCCACCGCGGTGCTGGGCAGGGGGAACATCGCGTCGGTAAGGGTCGCGAGAAGGCGAGGGACAGCCGCGCATGCGAGGCACGATCGACGGATTCAGCTACGGGGTCGTCACTCCCCTGGTGGGCTATGTGATGGCCTGCCTGGGCGGCGCCCTGGGCCTGCGCTGCACCACCCGGTCCCTGCTCGTCACCCGCTCCTGGCGGCCCGCGTGGCTGGCCCTGGGCTCGACCGCGATCGGTTCCGGCATCTGGACCATGCACTTCATCGCCATGATGGGCTTCTCCATCGACGAGACGCCGATCCGCTTCGACAAACCGATGACCTACGCCAGCCTCGGCCTGGCCATCGTCATGGTGGGCGTCGGGATCTTCATGATCGGCTACCGGGGCGCCAGCGGCACCTCGCTCGTCACGGGCGGCACGATCACCGGCCTGGGCGTCGCCTCGATGCACTACCTCGGCATGGCCGGCATGCGCTTCGACGGAGAGTTCACCTACGACATCGCCGGCGTCGTCGCCTCTGTCGTCATCGCCGTCGTGGCCGCCACCGTCGCCCTCTGGGCCGCCGGACACGTCCGGGGGTGGCGGGGCAGCATCGGCGCCAGCCTCGTCATGGGCCTGGCCGTCAGTGGCATGCACTACACCGGCATGGCCGGACTCACCGTCCACCTCCACGGCACCCCCGCCCCCGCGACCAGCGGCTCGCCGGCCGCCGTGCTCGCGCCGATCCTCGTCGGACCGCTCGCCCTCCTGCTCCTCGCGGCCGTCGTCGTGATGTTCGATCCGCTGATGGTCAAGGGCGCGCCGCCACGCGTCCCCGAGGAGTCCAAGCCGGGCGTCCCGGCCGCCGCCGTCCCCTCCCATCAGCGCGTTCGCCCGCCGCAGCGGCCGTACCGGGAGCCGGTCCACGCCGACGCCCACGGCTCCCGCACCCCGCAGCGCCACTGACTCCGGACCCGTTGTCAGTGGGGGGTCGTACGGTTGATGGCATGCGGCCCGTTTCAAAGATCGAACGCACGGTGGCGCCCTTCGAGGTCGTCAGCCCCTACCAGCCCAGCGGCGATCAGCCGGCGGCCATCGCCGACCTGGCCAAGCGTGTGCAGGGCGGCGAGAAGGACGTCGTACTGCTCGGCGCGACCGGTACCGGCAAGTCCGCCACCACCGCGTGGATGATCGAGAAGCTCCAGCGCCCGACCCTGGTCATGGCGCCGAACAAGACGCTGGCCGCCCAGCTGGCCAACGAGTTCCGCGAGCTGCTCCCGAACAACGCGGTCGAATACTTCGTCTCGTACTACGACTACTACCAGCCCGAGGCGTACGTCCCGCAGTCGGACACCTACATCGAGAAGGACTCCTCGATCAACGAGGAGGTCGAGCGCCTGCGCCACTCGGCGACGAACTCCCTGCTCACCCGCCGTGACGTGGTCGTGGTCGCCTCCGTCTCCTGCATCTACGGCCTGGGTACGCCGCAGGAGTACGTGGACCGCATGGTCCCGCTCAAGGTCGGCGAGGAGATCGACCGGGACGACCTGCTGCGCCGCTTCGTCGACATCCAGTACACGCGCAACGACACCGCCTTCACCCGCGGCACCTTCCGCGTGCGCGGCGACACCATCGAGATCTTCCCGGTCTACGAGGAGCTGGCCGTCCGCATCGAGATGTTCGGCGACGAGATCGAGGCGCTCTCCACGCTGCACCCGATCACCGGCGAGATCATCAGCGACGACCAGCAGCTCTACGTCTTCCCCGCCTCCCACTACGTCGCCGGACCGGAGCGCATGGAGCGCGCCGTCAACGGCATCGAGAAGGAGCTGGGGGAGCGCCTGGCCGAGCTGGAGAAGCAGGGCAAGCTCCTGGAGGCCCAGCGCCTGCGGATGCGCACCACCTACGACATCGAGATGCTCCGCCAGATCGGCACCTGCTCCGGCGTGGAGAACTACTCGATGCACTTCGACGGCCGCCTCCCCGGCTCCCCGCCGAACACCCTGCTCGACTACTTCCCGGACGACTTCCTGCTGGTCATCGACGAGTCGCACGTCACCGTCCCGCAGATCGGCGCCATGTACGAGGGCGACGCCTCCCGCAAGCGCACCCTGGTCGACCACGGCTTCCGGCTCCCTTCCGCGCTGGACAACCGCCCCCTGAAGTGGGAGGAGTTCCAGGAGCGCATCGGGCAGACCGTCTACCTGTCGGCGACGCCCGGGGCCTACGAGCTTTCCCGCGGCGACGGCGTGGTGGAGCAGATCATCCGCCCGACCGGCCTGGTCGACCCCGAGGTCGTGGTCAAGCCGACCGAGGGCCAGATCGACGACCTGGTGCACGAGATCCGGGAGCGCACCGACAAGAACGAGCGCGTCCTGGTCACCACGCTCACCAAGAAGATGGCCGAGGACCTCACCGACTACTTCGTGGAACTCGGCATCCAGGTCCGCTACCTCCACAGCGACGTGGACACCCTGCGCCGCGTGGAGCTGCTGCGCGAGCTGCGCGCCGGTGAGTACGACGTCCTGGTCGGCATCAACCTGCTGCGCGAGGGCCTCGACCTGCCCGAGGTGTCCCTGGTGGCCATCCTCGACGCCGACAAGGAGGGCTTCCTGCGCTCCGGCACCTCGCTGATCCAGACCATCGGCCGCGCGGCGCGCAACGTCTCCGGCCAGGTCCACATGTACGCCGACAAGATCACCCCGGCGATGGAGAAGGCCATCGACGAGACCAACCGGCGCCGCGAGAAGCAGGTCGCGTACAACAAGGCCAACGGCATCGACCCGCAGCCGCTGCGCAAGAAGATCAACGACATCGTCGCCCAGATCGCCCGCGAGGACGTCGACACCGAGCAGCTCCTCGGCACCGGCTACCGGCAGCAGAAGGACGGCAAGGCGGCCAAGGCGCCGGTGCCCAGCCTGGGCGGCAAGGCGACCCAGGACGCCAAGGCGAAGGCGGCCAGGACGAAGGCCAAGGGCAGGACGCAGCCCACCGACCAGCCGGCCGCCGAACTCGCCGGACAGATCGAGGAGATGACGGACCGCATGCGCGCCGCCGCCGCGGAGCTCCAGTTCGAGATCGCCGCCCGGCTGCGCGACGAGGTGTCCGAGATGAAGAAGGAACTGCGCCAGATGCGGGAGGCCGGTCTCGCCTGACCCTCCCGACCCGTCCGGACCTCGGCATACGCGCCCAGTGTTGCAACACCGACACAAAGCGCGGGCCGGGGTTCGGCACGGTCGGCGACGCTGCGTAGGGTTCTGGGCAACCGCGCGATGCGCGGCAACAGGGGAACACCGAGAGGGGATTCAGCCGTGACCGTCAACATGACCAAGGGCCAGGCCATCAGCCTGGAGAAGAAGGACGGTGCCACCCTGACCGCGGTCCGTATGGGTCTCGGCTGGCAGGCGGCGAAGCGACGCGGGCTGTTCGGCTCGCGCACCCGCGAGATCGACCTGGACGCCTCGGCGGTCCTCTTCGCGGAGAAGCAGCCGGTCGACGTGGTCTTCTTCCGCCACCTGGTGAGCGACGACGGCTCCGTACGGCACACCGGTGACAACCTCGTCGGCGGTGTCGGGCAGGGCGGCGACGACGAGGCCGTCCTGGTGGACCTCCAGCGGGTCCCGCCCCACGTCGACCAGATCGTCTTCACGGTGAACTCCTTCACCGGGCAGACCTTCCAGGAGGTGCAGAACGCGTTCTGCCGCCTGGTGGACGAGACCAACGGCCAGGAACTGGCGCGCTACACGCTCGCGGGCGGTGGCGAGTACACCGCGCAGATCATGGCCAAGGTGCACCGCCAGGGCGCCGGCTGGACGATGACCGCGCTGGGGGAGCCGGCCAACGGACGCACCTTCCAGGACCTGATGCCGGCGATCCTGCCGCACCTCTAGGACCCGCCCGGCGCGCACCACGACACGACCACAGGGGGACGGCGATGGTGGCCGAACTGGTGCGGGGGCAGAACCACCCGCTGCCCCGGACCCGGCTGGAGATCCTGGTCTCGGCCGAGGTCCCCGTGCTCGTGGCGGCCGCTCTCGGTGACGAGGGCGGCCGCGTGCAAGAGGGCCACGGGATCGCCCATCACGGCGCCCCGGTCCTCCCCGGCATCGAGGTGCCCCGCGCGGCGGCCGCCGAGCACCGTCTCTCCGCCGACCTGGGGGAGCTGTCCGAGGCGGTGCACCGTGTCACCGTGCTGCTGGCCCTGCTGGGGCCGGCAGCACGGTTCGGCGCGACCGCCGCCCCGCGGACGACCGTCACCGATGCCGACGGCACGGAGATCGTCCGCTTCACCCTCGCCGGGCTGGACGCCGAGTCGGCCGTCGTCGCGCTGGAGCTGTACCGCAGGCAGGGCGGCTGGAAGGTCCGGGCGGTCGGCCAGGGGTATGCCGAGGGCCTCACCGCACTCCTGGCGGACCTGGGACTGCCCGGGGCCCGCGAAGTGGCCGAGGCGATGCACGAAGCAGGGCGCCTCGGCGCGGTCCTGGCCGCCGCTCCGCCGAAGGCCGGCCCGTCCGAGGGCGGACCCGTCGACTACACCCACCCCGTGCGGCAGGCTCCCCCACAGCCACAGCCACAGCCACAGCCACAGCCACAGCCACAGCCACAGCCCGTCGCGGGCGACGCGCCGGGCTGGTCCATGGAGGAGCGGCTCTACAACCAGGTCTGGGGCATGTTCGAGGATCTGGCCCGTTCCACCGCCGCCCTCCGGAGCGCGGCCGATTTCGCCGGCGCCCGCCTCGACCGGGAACTCGACGAAGCCCTGGCCGACCCGCGCGCCAGGATCGGCGGCGCCGGGGACGCGGCACGGAAGGCGGCCCGGGCCAAGCACGACGAACTGATGGGCCGGGCGCAGGCGGCCCACGACCGCGACCTCGCCCAGCTCACCGCCGAGGCGGAGGTCGTCGAGCCCGCCCTGCCACCCGCGTACGCCCGCTGGGACAGCCCCGTCTGGCACGGCCACCGGATGCCGACAGAGGTGCCCCAGGCCGTACGGCTGGGCGACCTCCACCTCCCCGAGAGCGCGTCCCTGCGCATTCCGATGCTGGTCAGGCTGCCGCTGGAGCGGGGTCTGTGGGTCGACAGCGGTGCCACACCGGCCGACTTCACGGACTCGGCCGAGCGGCGCCGGCTGGCCCTGGAAGTCGCCGTGGCCCTCGCCGCGCGGCTGCTCGCCGTCCACCCGGTGGGGGAGTTCTCCGTGGAGGTCATCGACCCGGCCGGGGCCGGAGCCGGACCGCTCGGCGCCCTCACCCGGACGGGCGCGCTGACGGGACCGCCCGCCAGGGGCACGGCGGGCGTCGCGCAGGCGCTGGAGTCCCTCACCCGGCGGGTCGACCTCGTACGCATGGCGATCGGCGGTGGCGCCACCGAGGCGTTGCCGGACGGCTTCGACACCGCCCGGCGGCTGCTGATGGTCAACGACTTCCCCCAGGGCTTCGACGACCGCGCCCTGACCCGGCTCCGCTTCCTCGCCGACGAGGGCCCGGCGGCTGGGGTCCATCTGCTGCTGGTCGCGGACCGTGCGGACGCGGGGGAGTACGGGCCTTTGCTCGACCCGCTGTGGCGTTCGCTGACGCGACTCACGCCGTCACCCGACGACCATTTCGCCGACCCCTGGGTCGGGCACGCATGGACCTTCGAACCGTCCCTGCCGCCGTCGGGCGGGGCGGTGCTCCAGCAGGTGCTCAGCAAGGTCGCCGCAGCCCGGATCAAGGGACGGTAAAGAGTCTCTGAGCTGCTCACTTGGTCTTTACTTTACTTTTCTCTTTACTCTCCCTTGGTGATTGCGCTACCGTATCCGTGCGGAGGGGAGTACTCCCTGATGCGGCGGCCCCGTCAATACGAATCCCCATGGATTCCGGGGCGCCGGCCCGTCCCTCGGGTGGAAGAGACCTCCGGCAGCGACAACGCTGATGTTTGCCGTGACGTGATGCCGGAGGTGCAGTGGACGTCTCGATGACCCTGTGGGTCTTGACCATCGTGGGGCTGGCAGCCCTGATCGCGGTGGACTTCTTCATCGGCCGCAAGCCGCATGAGGTGTCCATCAAGGAAGCCGGTATCTGGACAGCCGTCTGGATCGCCCTGGCCGGGCTCTTCGGCCTCGGACTGTTCTACTTCGGCGGCGCCCAGCCCGCCGGGGAGTTCTTCGCCGGCTTCATCACCGAGAAGTCGCTGAGTGTCGACAACCTCTTCGTCTTCGTCCTGATCATGACGAAGTTCGCGGTGCCCGCGCAGTACCAGCAACGGGTCCTGCTCTTCGGCGTGCTCATAGCCCTGGTCCTGCGGGCCGTCTTCATCGCGGCCGGCGCGGCGATCCTCGCCAGCTTCTCCTGGGTGTTCTTCATCTTCGGCGCCTTCCTGATCTGGACCGCCTGGAAGCTCATCCAGGAGGCCCGCGCCGATCACGAGGACGAGGAGTACGAGGAGAACAAGCTGCTGAAGGCCGCCGAGCGCAGGTTCGGTGTCGCCGACCGTTACCACGGCACCAAGCTGTGGATCGAGGAGAACGGCAAGCGGGTCATGACCCCGATGCTGGTCGTGATGCTCGCCATCGGCACCACCGACGTGCTGTTCGCGCTGGACTCCATCCCCGCGATCTTCGGCCTGACGCAGGACCCGTACATCGTCTTCACCGCGAACGCCTTCGCCCTGATGGGTCTGCGCCAGCTCTACTTCCTCATCGGCGGCCTGCTGAAGAAGCTGGTCCACCTGTCCTACGGCCTGTCGGTCATCCTGGGCTTCATCGGCGTCAAGCTGGTGCTGCACGCCTTGCACGAGCTGGGCGTGCATGTCCCGGAGATCAGCATCCCCGTCTCCCTGGGCGTGATCTGCGGCGTGCTGATCGTCACCACGATCACCAGCCTCATCGCCTCCAGGAAGCAGGCGGCCGCTGAGGCGGCCGGGGGCGCCGGCGGCGCCAAGGACAGCATCGACGCCTGACCCGTCACCCCCGAAAGGCGGGCGACCCGTGCGGAAGGTGCCGCGGCCCGGCGCCTTCCGCCGGGAAGGCCCCGCTCCGCCGACCCCACCGCGCCCACCCGACCGGTGCGCCGGACGAAACGAACGGAATGCGAACCCTGTACGCCTCTGCCACCATCACTGCATGATCACTCGGCTCAGGTCGCTCGCCGCGCGGTGGACGCTCCTCGTGCCGGTGCTCGCGGTCGTCCTCCTCGTCTTCACCTGGGGCCGCAGCCTGCCCGGCGCGGTGGTCGCCCTGGTCGCCGTCGTGCTCGCCGGGTCCGTGCTGGCCGCCGTGCACCACGCCGAGGTCGTCGCCCACCGGGTGGGCGAACCCTTCGGCTCCCTGGTGCTCGCCGTCGCCGTCACCGTCATCGAGGTGGCGCTGATCGTCACCCTCATGGTCGACGGCGGGGACAAGAGCGCCACCCTGGCCCGCGACACGGTGTTCGCCGCGGTGATGATCACCTGCAACGGCATCGTCGGCATCTGCCTCCTGGTCGGCTCCCTGCGCCACGGCACCGCCGTGTTCAACCCCGAGGGCACCGGAGCCGCCCTGGCGACGGTCGCCACCCTGGCCACCCTCAGCCTGGTGCTGCCGACCTTCACGACCAGCAAGCCCGGCCCCGAGTTCTCCTCCGTGCAACTGACGTTCGCGGCCTTCTCCTCGCTGATCCTCTACGGCCTCTTCGTCGCCACCCAGACCGTCCGGCACCGCGACTACTTCCTGCCGGTCACCAAGGAGGGCGACGTCGTCACCGACCACGCGGCACCTCCGACCCGCCGCCGGGCCTGGATCAGCCTCGGCCTGCTCGGCCTCGCCCTCGTCGGTGTGGTCGGTCTGGCCAAGGGCGTGTCACCCACCATCGAGTCCGGGGTGGAGGGCGCGGGGCTGCCCCCTTCGGTCGTGGGTGTGATCATCGCCCTGCTCGTGCTGCTCCCGGAGACCATCGCCGCGCTGCGCGCCGCCCGCCGCGACCGGGTGCAGACCAGCCTCAATCTCGCGCTGGGCTCCGCCATGGCCAGCATCGGCCTGACCATCCCGGCCGTCGCCCTGGCGTCGGTCTGGCTGTCCGGACCGCTCGTGCTGGGCCTCGGCTCCACGCACATGCTGCTGCTCGCGCTCACTGTGGTCGTCGCCTCGCTCACGGTCGTACCCGGCCGCGCCACCCCGCTCCAGGGCGGCGTCCACCTGGTCATCTTCGCCGCCTATCTGGAGCTGGCCCTCAATCCGTAGCCGAGGGCGCCCCACCGGGCCCGTGAGCCGCCCGGCGGGCCGTGATAGACCGGGTGCGAGCGGTGGCCGTCCTGCCGGCCGCCCCCGACGCACCGGAGGAAACCACCGTGTCCCGCAGCCTGGCCAGCGCCCCGATCATGATCCTCAACGGGCCCAACCTGAACCTCCTCGGCCAGCGGCAGCCCGAGATCTACGGCAAGGACACGCTCGCGGACGTGGAGGCCATGTGCGCCGAGGCGGCGGCCGCGTACGGCGGCACGGTGGACTGCCGGCAGTCCAACCACGAGGGGCAACTGGTGGACTGGATTCACGAGGCGCGGCTCGACCACGCCGGGATCGTCATCAACCCCGGCGCCTACTCGCACACGTCGGTGGCGATCCTGGACGCGCTGAACACCTGCGACGGCCTGCCCGTGGTGGAGGTCCACATCTCCAACATCCACCAGCGCGAGTCCTTCCGGCACCATTCGTACGTCTCGCTGCGCGCCGACGGGGTGATCGCGGGCTGCGGGGTGCAGGGGTACGTCTTCGCGGTGGAGCGGATCGCCACGCTGGCGGGGTCGGCGCGGGCCGACGGCTGAGCGCCGCCCCGGCTCACCAGCCGCGCGCGTGCCACTCCGGCAGATGCGGGCGCTCGGCACCGAGGCTGGTGTCGTCGCCGTGGCCGGGGTAGACCCAGGTCTCGTCCGGCAGGGCGTCGAAGATCTTCGTCTCCACGTCGTGGATCAGGCTGGCGAACGCCTCGGGGTCCTGGTGGGTGTTGCCGACACCGCCGGGGAAGAGGCAGTCGCCGGTGAAGACGTGCGGGTGGCCGTGCGGGTCGTCGTAGACCAGCGCGATGGAGCCCGGCGTGTGCCCGACGAGGTGGCGCGCGGTCAGCTCGACCTGGCCGACCCGGATCACGTCCCCGTCGTCGACCGGCACGTCGGTGGGGACCGGGATGCCCGGGGCGTCCTCCCGGCCGGCGTAGGTGCGCGCGCCGGTGGCGCCGACGACCTCGCCGAGCGCCTGCCAGTGGTCGCCGTGCTGATGGGTGGTGACGACGGACGCGATGCCGTCCTCGCCGATCATGGTGAGGAGCTTGTGCGGCTCGGCGGCCGCGTCGATCAGGAGCTGCTCGTCGGTGGCCCGGCAACGCAGCAGATAGGCGTTGTTGTTCATCGGGCCGACCGCGACCTTCGTGATCATCAGGTCCTTCAGCTCGTGCACGTCCGCCGGACCGCCGACCCTGACCTCGCCGCTGTACGTCATGACGATCAGCCTATAGCGGGGCGGGGGTTGGCGGCCCGGTGCCGTGTCACAGCGGGGGCAGCGCGGGCAGCTCGCCGCCCTTCACCTCCAGCGCGGTCCCCTCGCGGCGCCCGGCGAGCCAGCCCAGCAGGTCGGCCGGAGTGCCGGTGACGGTGACCTCGGGCTCGGGCGCCTCCTGCCCGGTGCTCCAGGTCCGCGTGCCGTCGCTCAGCAGCGTGGGCGGCACGTCGGGGTGGCCCAGGAAGCGCTGGGCCAGGAACTCGGTCTCGCGCTCGGTGAACTCGGCCGGGAGGTCCTCCAGCTCGTAGCCGGCGCCGAGGTCGACGTGGTGCAGCTCGATCTCGGCCCAGCGCCGGAACGGCAACCGGTCCGCGACGTCGGTGATGCCGTTGCGCAGCTCCACCACGCGGTTCCAGTCGCCCGGCGCCGAGCCCGCCGCGTCGAACCGGGCCGCGCTGTCGCGCACGTCGGTGATGTGGGTCTCGAGGGGGCGCGGGGCGTCCCGCTCGATGTCGGCGTCGCGGGTCTCGGCGCTCACGTACATCGGGCGACCCTCGAGGACGTTCACGAGGGCGTCGGCGTTGCGGGCGATGTGAGCTAGGACATGTCCGCGCGTCCAGCCCGGAAGCCGTGACGGCTCGGACAGTGCCGCGTTGTCCAGTGCGGCGGCCGCGCTGAGCAGCCGTTCCGTCGCTTCCCGTACACGGGCCAGGTCATGAGCGTGATCGGTCATGGGGCCCGACCCTAGCGGGACCACTCCTTCGGGTGAAGGTGGCGAACATCCTCCGTAATTCGAAAGCGCGTGCTATATCGTCGAAGACGGCGTCGGGCATGCTGGGTGGCTGGGGATTGTTATGCATCCGGGGAATCCGACCGGCGTTGTCAGTGGCTCCCCCTAGGCTCCAAGAAGCACGGGGTCTCGGCCCCTGTCATTTCTCCGAAGAAAGGTGCGGACCGGCGTGGCCGACCGTCTCATCGTCCGTGGCGCGCGCGAGCACAACCTGAAGAATGTCTCGCTCGACCTGCCGCGTGACGCGCTCATCGTCTTCACGGGCCTGTCCGGGTCGGGCAAGTCCTCCCTGGCCTTCGACACCATCTTCGCCGAGGGCCAGCGCCGCTACGTGGAGTCGCTCTCCTCGTACGCCCGCCAGTTCCTCGGGCAGATGGACAAGCCCGACGTCGACTTCATCGAGGGCCTCTCGCCCGCGGTCTCCATCGACCAGAAGTCGACCTCGCGCAACCCCCGCTCCACGGTCGGCACCATCACCGAGGTCTACGACTACCTGCGCCTGCTCTTCGCGCGCATCGGCAAGCCGCACTGCCCAGAGTGCGGCCGGCCCATCTCGCGCCAGTCGCCGCAGGCCATCGTGGACAAGGTGCTGGAGCTGCCCGAGGGCAGCCGCTTCCAGGTCCTCTCCCCGCTCGTGCGCGAGCGCAAGGGCGAGTTCGTCGACCTCTTCTCCGACCTCCAGACCAAGGGCTACTCCCGCGCGCGGGTCGACGGCCAGACCATCCAGCTGTCCGAGCCGCCGACCCTGAAGAAGCAGGAGAAGCACACCATCGAGGTGGTCGTCGACCGCCTCACGGTGAAGGACTCCGCCAAGCGCCGCCTGACCGACTCCGTGGAGACCGCCCTCGGCCTCTCCGGCGGCATGGTCGTGCTCGACTTCGTGGACCTCCCCGAGGACGACCCCGAGCGCGAGCGCATGTTCTCGGAGCACCTGTACTGCACGTACGACGACCTGTCGTTCGAGGAGCTGGAGCCGCGCTCCTTCTCCTTCAACTCGCCCTTCGGCGCCTGCCCCGAGTGCACCGGCATCGGCACGCGGATGGAGGTCGACGCGGAGCTGATCGTCCCGGACGAGGACAAGTCGCTCGACGAGGGCGCCATCCACCCCTGGTCGCACGGCCACACCAAGGACTACTTCGGCCGGCTGATCAACGCCCTCGCGGACGCCCTCGGTTTCCGCACCGACATCCCCTTCGCCGGGTTGCCCCAGCGCGCCAAGAAGGCCCTGCTGTACGGCCACAAGACCCAGATCGAGGTCCGCTACCGCAACCGGTACGGCCGCGAGCGGGTGTACACCACCCCGTTCGAGGGCGCGGTGCCCTTCGTCAAGCGGCGGCACAGCGAGGCCGAGAGCGACGCCAGCCGGGAGCGCTTCGAGGGCTACATGCGCGAAGTGCCCTGCCCCTCCTGCGAGGGCACGCGCCTGAAGCCGATCGTCCTCGCGGTCTCCGTCATGGGGAAGTCGATCGCCGAGGTCGCCGCGATGTCGATCAGCGACTGCGCGGACTTCCTGGGCGAGCTGAAGCTGAACGCGCGCGACAAGAAGATCGCCGAGCGCGTGCTGAAAGAGGTCAACGAGCGGCTGCGCTTCCTGGTCGACGTCGGCCTGGACTACCTCTCCCTCAACCGCGCGGCCGGCACCCTGTCCGGCGGCGAGGCCCAGCGCATCCGCCTGGCCACCCAGATCGGCTCCGGCCTCGTCGGTGTGCTCTACGTGCTGGACGAGCCGTCCATCGGTCTGCACCAGCGGGACAACCACCGGCTGATCGAGACCCTGGTCCGGCTGCGCGACATGGGCAACACCCTCATCGTGGTCGAGCACGACGAGGACACCATCAAGGTCGCCGACTGGATCGTGGACATCGGTCCGGGCGCCGGTGAGCACGGCGGCAAGGTCGTCCACAGCGGTCACCTCAAGGAACTGCTCGCCAACACGGAGTCGCAGACCGGCCAGTACCTCTCCGGCCGCAAGTCGATCCCGCTGCCGGACGTGCGCCGGCCGCTCGACCCGTCCCGGCAGCTCGTGGTGCGCGGCGCGCGGGAGAACAACCTCCAGGACATCGACGTGTCCTTCCCGCTGGGCGTGTTCACGGCGGTCACCGGTGTGTCCGGCTCGGGCAAGTCGACCTTGGTCAACGACATCCTGTACACCCACCTGGCCCGCGAGCTGAACGGCGCGCGGAACGTCCCCGGCCGCCACACGCGCGTGGACGGCGACGACCAGGTGGACAAGGTCGTGCACGTCGACCAGTCGCCCATCGGTCGCACCCCGCGCTCCAACCCGGCGACGTACACCGGTGTCTTCGACCACGTCCGCAGGCTGTTCGCCGAGACCACCGAGGCGAAGGTGCGGGGCTACCAGCCCGGCCGCTTCTCCTTCAACGTCAAGGGCGGCCGCTGCGAGAACTGCTCGGGCGACGGCACGATCAAGATCGAGATGAACTTCCTCCCGGACGTCTACGTCCCGTGCGAGGTCTGCCACGGCGCCCGGTACAACCGGGAGACCCTGGAGGTCCACTACAAGGGCAAGTCCATCGCCGACGTGCTGAACATGCCGATCGAGGAGGCGACCGACTTCTTCGAGGCGGTGCCCGCCATCTCCCGGCACCTGCGCACCCTGAAGGACGTCGGACTCGGCTACGTCCGGCTGGGCCAGTCCGCGACCACCCTGTCCGGCGGTGAGGCGCAGCGCGTCAAGCTCGCCAGCGAGCTGCAGAAGCGCTCCACCGGCCGCACGGTCTACGTCCTGGACGAGCCGACCACCGGTCTGCACTTCGAGGACATCAGTAAGCTGCTGAAGGTCCTCACCGGTCTGGTGGACAAGGGCAACACGGTCGTCGTCATCGAGCACAACCTCGATGTGATCAAGACCGCGGACTGGGTCATCGACATGGGCCCGGAGGGCGGCGCGGGCGGCGGTCTCGTGGTCGCCGAGGGCACGCCCGAGGAAGTCGCGGCGGTTCCGGCCAGCCACACCGGCAAGTTCCTGCGCGAGATCCTCGGCGCCGACCGGGTCAGCGACGCGGGCCCGGTGAAGGCCCCGCGGGCGCGGAAGACCGCGAAGAAGGCGGTTCCGGCCAAGGCCGACGGCACCGCCACCGCCAAGGCCGGGACGGCCAGGAAGACGGCCGCCAAGAAGGCGACACGGGCCCCCAAGGCCTGACGGCGGCCCTTGGTGCGAGCGGCGCCTCGCGGGACTCACCCCGCGAGGCGCCGCTCGCCGTTTCAGCCGGTCACAGCGGGCCCAGCTCGGCCGCGTACGGCGGCTCCGCGCCCGCCCGCGAGCAGGTGACCGCCGCCGCCCGTGCGGCGAAGCCGAGCAGTCGCCGCCAGGTGTCCGGGCCCAGCCCGGCGAGCGCCCGCGCGGACAGCGCGTCCAGGGTGGACAGGCCGTGCAGCAGGGCCGCGTTCACGGTGTCCCCGGCCCCGATGGTGTCCACGACGTCGACCTTCTCGCCGGGCACACGGTGCTCCGCGCCGTCGGCGGTGTAGACGGTGAGGCCGTCGCCGCCCCGTGTGACGACCACGGCCGACGGTCCCGCGGCCAGCCACTCGCGGGGGGTGCCGCCCAGCCACTGGGCGTCCTCCTCGGACAGCTTCAGCAGCGTCACCGAGGGCAGCCAGCCCCGGAAACGCTCGCGGTAGGCGTCCGCGTCCGGGATCAGGCCCGCCCGGATGTTGGGGTCGAGGGCGGTGAACAGGCCCTGGCCGGCGGCCGACCGCATCAGCTCCTCATAGGCGCTCGCCCCCGGTTCCAGGGCGAGCGAGCAGGTGCCGAAGGACACCGCGCGGGTGCCCTCGGGCAGAGCGGCCGGGGTGGTGAAGAGGCGGTCGGCGGTGCCCTCGACGTAGAAGGAGTAGGCCGCCGAGCCGCCGGAGTCGACGGTGGCCACGGCGAGCGTGGTCGGCTCGGGGCCGCGCTGCACCGCGGAGACGTCCACCCCGGCCCGCCGCAGCCCGTCGAGCAGGGCCTCGCCGAAGGCGTCGTGCGAGGCGCGGGAGGCGAAGGCGGTCGGCGAGCCCAGCCGGCCGAGGGCCACGGCGGTGTTGAACGGGCCGCCGCCGAGGGCCGGTTGGAGGCCGGCCAGGGCGCCACGGCCCTGCGGTACCAGGTCGATCAGTGCCTCACCGGCGACGACGATCACGGGGTGGTTCCCTTCTCGGACTGCGAGGTCGATTCCATGCTGTTGCCGGTGTCCGCCGGCCCGGGCTCCGGGCAGCCGCAGGAGGCGCGGTGGACGAAGGCGCAGGGCAGCCGTACCGTCCTCGCCTCTCGGTCCGGCGCCGACAGGCGGTCCAGCAGCACCCGGACGGCCCGGGCGCCCATCTCCCGGCTGGGCTGGGCGATCGCGGTGAGCCGGGGTGCGAACAGGTCGGCCCAGGCGAAGTCGTCGAAGCACGCCAGGGCGATGTCGCCGGGCACACTCAGGCCCCGCTCCCGCAGAGCGCGCAGGGCGCCGATCGTCATCGCGTTGTTGGCGGTGACCAGTGCCGTGGGCGCACCGGGCAGGGCGAGCAGCGCGGCGGTGGCCCGCTCGGCCCCCCTGGCTTCGGAGCTGCCGGACACCACGAGTTCGTCGTCGGCGTATAGCCCTGCCGCCGCGAGCCCCTGCCGGTACCCCGCGATCCGTTCGCTGGTGGTGCTGAGCCCCGGCAGCCCGGCGACCAGGCCGATCCGCCGGTGTCCCAGGGAGGCGAGGTGGGTGACCAGCTCGGCCATGGGCCCGGAGTTCTCGGCGCACACCTGGTCGAACTGCCCCTGCCCGGGGCCGGCCTGCTCCAGCACCCGGTCCAGCAGCACTGTGGGCACGGCCTGGCGCCGGAGGTACGCCACGAGGTCCCCCGGCTCGGCGGAGGGCGCGACGATCATGCCGTCCACCCGGCGCCCGTGCAGCAGTTTGACGACCTTCAGCTCATGCTCGGGGTCGTCGTGCGGGTCCGCGATGAGCAGGCTGTAACCCGCCTCCAGCGCGGCCGCCTCCACGCCCTGGAGGATCTCGGTGAAGTACGGGTTGCTGATCGCCGACACCGCGAGCCCGATGGAGCGGGTCCGGGAGGTCACCAGGGAGCGGGCGAGGGAGTTGGGCGTGTAGCCGAGGGCCTCGACAGCGTCCAGCACGGCCTGCCGGGTGTGGGGGAGCACCGGGCGCGTGCCGTTCAGGACGTGGGAGACGGTCGCCACGGAGACACCGGCGTTCCGGGCCACGTCGGCCATGGTGGACATCGCGCTTCCCCTCCCACAAGACCCGGAACGCCGTCCCGGCCGCCGTCCGGCCGGCGGGCGCGGGCCACGGCGCCAGACGTTGGTCCCACGGGCGGGAAGGTATCCCATCGGCCACGTGTGCGTAAACGCTTGCGCAAGCGCTTACGCAGGCGTCCTGGTCCGAGGGCGCCCCAAGCCGCGTACGCCCGCCCCCGCTCCCGAACCGTCCCCCATGCCCGGATAAGGTCACTCTGCACATCCCCTGACCTGTGGAGAGACCGATGCCCGCCCGATCGTCCGCGAGCCGCCGTACCGTCCTCAGAGGAGCCGCCGTGGTGCCGGTCGCCGGGCTGGGGCTGGCCGCCTGTGCCGCTCCCCAGGACGACAAGGGCGCGTCGGCGGTCACCTCCTCCGTCGACCTCGGGGCCGAGGGCGAGGTGGCCAAGGGCGCCGCGAAGCTGTACCGCGACCACAACGTGGTGGTCAGCCGGGACGCCGAAGGTGGCCTGAAGGCGTACAGCCTGGTCTGCACGCACGCCGGGTGCGTGATCAACAAGCTGCGCGGCACCACCCTGGTCTGCCCCTGCCACGGCAGCGAGTTCGACGCCGCCACCGGCAAGGTGGTCCAGGCACCGGCGACCGAGCCGCTGAGCGAGTTGCCGGTGAAGGTGGCGGACGGCCGGATCGTCGCGGGGCCGGCCGCCTGACGCCGCCGGTCGTCCCCGCTCAGGGCGTCCGAGAACGGATCACTCCCACTCCCAGGCGATCCCCACGGTCCCCGGCCGCACCCGTGGCTCCACGACGTGAACGCTGCGGTGCGGCTCGCTGACCGCCAGCTCCTGCCGTCCCGCGCGCGGCGCGGCGGGGGAGAACTGGGTGAAGCGGTGGCAGCGGGCCGGGAGCGCGGACGCGTCGAACCGCACCTGGAGCGCGTACTGCCCGCCCGGTGAGCCGAAGCGGTGGACGTACTCGTGCGAGGCCCCGGCGGTGCCGTCGGTGATGCCGTACCGGAAGAGGAAGGTGTCGCCGGAGCGCAGCCGGGTGCCGAAGAGCAGCTCGGCCACCAGGACACCGGTCTCCCGGTCCAGCCGGACGCGGCCGGTGCGGCAGTTCTCCAGCGCGTGCACGGCCATGTCGTCCGGACGGCAGCCGGGATCGCCGTGGTGGACGGCGACGAAGCGGTCCACGCCGTCTCGGTGGGCGCGCACGATGTGCTCGGATTCCCGGCCCGCCAGTTCGCGCCGTCCCCCGATGCGGACGCGTTCGTGGTGGCCGAGGGTCTGCATGCCGCCGTCCGGTGTCCAGTCCAGCTCCGCCCGGAGCCGGTCCAGCGTGTCGGACGCCTCGACCAGCGAACGGTAGGAGCGGGGCGCCGGGCGGTCGCCGTCGGCCGTCTCCGGCCCCTCGGCGAGCAGCCTGATCAGGGATTCCTCGGGCAGCCGGAGGATCTCCTCCAGTGCGCGCACGGCGCGCAGCGACTCCGGGCGCTGGGGGCGGCGGGCGCCCTGCTGCCAGTAGCTGAGACTGGTCACGCCGACCTTCACCCCGTGGCGCGTCAGATGGTGCTGCACCCGCTGGAGCGGCAGGCCGCGGGCGGCTATCGCGGCGCGCAGCGCCACATGGAAGGGGCCGCCCCGCAGGGCCGTCTCCAGCTCGGCGGAGGCGAGGTCCGGGTGCTCTGTGACATGTGACATGCACAGAAGCCTTTCTGTGAGGGGTCACCACGGCTGGTCAGACCGCGGTGCGGGGTCGTGGGCCACCCCGTGGGCCCCCGGGGGCGCGCTCGCGGGCGGGCACGCCGTTCGCGTGCGCCGACTGCGCGGCCCCGAGTTCCCCCGCATTGAAGCGTGTTGACCAGACCCCGACAACACCCTGGGTCACGTCATGGCCTGGATCGTGACGCCCCGGCGGCCCCTCCGGCCCGATCGTCCACAGGCCGGTCGGGTGCCTCCGCGACCCTTGTCCACAGGCCCGGCGCGGTGTCCCTTCCCGCCAGTAGGGTGTGAGTCATGGCCGACCCCTCCAGCTACCGCCCCAGGCCGGGCGAGATCCCCGACTCTCCGGGGGTGTACAGGTTCCGTGACGAGCACCGCCGGGTGATCTACGTCGGAAAGGCGAAGAGCCTGCGCCAGCGCCTGGCGAACTACTTCCAGGACCTGGCGAACCTGCACCCCCGCACCCGCTCCATGGTCACCACCGCCGCGTCCGTGGAGTGGACCGTGGTGTCCACGGAGGTCGAGGCGCTGCAGCTGGAGTACTCCTGGATCAAGGAGTACGACCCCCGGTTCAACGTCAAGTACCGCGACGACAAGAGCTACCCGTACCTCGCCGTCACGATGAACGAGGAGTTCCCGCGCGTCCAGGTGATGCGCGGTCACAAGAAGAAGGGCGTCAGGTATTTCGGCCCGTACGCCCATGCGTGGGCGATCCGGGACACCGTCGACCTGCTGCTGCGCGTCTTCCCGGTACGCACCTGCTCGGCCGGTGTCTTCAAGAACGCCGAGCGCACCGGCCGTCCCTGCCTGCTCGGGTACATCGGCAAGTGCTCCGCGCCCTGCGTCGGCCGGATCTCGCCGGAGGACCACTACGAGCTGGCCGAGGAGTTCTGCGACTTCATGGCGGGCCGCACCGGCACCTACCTCCGCCGCCTGGAGAAGCAGATGGCCGAGGCGTCCGACGAGATGGAGTACGAGCGGGCCGCCCGTCTGCGTGACGACGTCGGCGCGCTGAAGAAGGCCATGGAGAAGAACGCGGTCGTGCTCGCCGACGCGACCGACGCGGACCTCATCGCCGTCGCGGAGGACGAGCTGGAGGCCGCCGTCCAGATCTTCCACGTGCGCGGCGGCCGGGTGCGCGGCCAGCGCGGCTGGGTCACCGACAAGGTCGAGGAGATCACCACCGGCGCCCTCGTCGAACACGCCCTCCAGCAGCTCTACGGCGAGGAGACCGGGGACTCCGTGCCCAAGGAGGTGCTGGTCCCGGCGCTGCCCGACCCGGTCGAGCCGGTCCAGGAGTGGCTGACCGTCCGGCGGGGGGCCAACGTCTCGCTGCGCATCCCCCAGCGCGGCGACAAGAAGGCGCTGATGGAGACCGTCCAGCGCAACGCCCAGCAGGCCCTCGTGCTGCACAAGACCAAGCGCGCCTCCGACCTCACCACCCGCTCGCGCGCGCTGGAGGAGATCGCCGACGCCCTGGACCTCGACAGCGCTCCGCTGCGGATCGAGTGCTACGACATCTCCCACCTGCAGGGCGACGACGTGGTGGCCTCCATGGTCGTCTTCGAGGACGGCCTCCAGCGCAAGAACGAGTACCGCCGCTTCCAGATCAAGGGCTTCGCGGGCCAGGACGACGTCCGCTCCATGCACGAGGTGATCACCCGCCGCTTCCGCCGTTACCTGGCGGAGAAGGAGAAGTCGGGCGAGTGGGCCGGCGCCGAGGACGTTCCGGTGAACGGCTCGCCCGCCGGTGCGCCCCTGGCGGCCGAGGACGACGGCGTCATCGGCGGCCCCAAGGACGACGACGGCCGCCCCAGGAAGTTCGCCTACCCGCCCCAGCTCGTCGTGGTCGACGGTGGCCGCCCGCAGGTCGCGGCCGCCCGGCGTGCGCTGGACGAGCTGGGCATCGACGACATCGCCGTGTGCGGCCTCGCCAAGCGCCTGGAGGAGGTCTGGGTGCCCGGCGAGGAGGACCCCGTGGTCCTGCCCCGCAGCAGCGAGGGCCTCTACCTCCTCCAGCGGGTGCGTGACGAGGCCCACCGCTTCGCCATCACCTACCAGCGCGCCAAACGGGCCAAGCGGCTGCGCAGCGGCCCGCTGGACGAGGTGCCCGGCCTCGGCGAGACCCGCAAGCAGGCCCTCATCAAGCACTTCGGCTCGGTCAAGCGGCTGCGCGCCGCCACCATCGAGCAGATCCAGGAAGTACCCGGCATAGGCCGGAAGACGGCCGAGACCATCGCGGTGGCACTCGCCCGTTCGGCCCCGGCCGCACCCGCCGTGAACACGGCGACCGGAGAGATCATTGACGAAGAGGAACCCGACACGACGGGCGGTTCCTCCGGAGAGTCCGTGAGCGCGGGCCTCCCGGACGACCGACGGGGGCAGGAGACATGACCGAGCACGAGGCACGGCCCACGGCCGAGCGGGACCGCGCACACGCGGCGACGGACGACAGCCCGCCAGGGGCGGCGGAACAGGACAACGGAGCACAGGTGAGTCAGGACGTCACGCCGGCAGCGGCCAACGATGCGCCCATCCCCGAGCTGGTGATCATCTCCGGCATGTCCGGAGCCGGCCGCTCGACGGCCGCGAAGTGCCTGGAGGACCTCGGCTGGTTCGTCGTCGACAACCTGCCGCCCGCCCTGATCCCCACCATGGTGGAGCTGGGCGCCCGCTCGCAGGGGAACGTGGCGCGGATCGCGGTCGTGGTGGACGTGCGCGGCCGCCGCTTCTTCGACAACCTCCGTGAGTCCCTCGCCGACCTCGACAGCCGGGGCGTCACCCGGCGCATCGTCTTCCTGGAGTCCTCCGAGGACGCCCTGGTGCGCCGCTTCGAGTCGGTGCGCCGCCCGCACCCCCTCCAGGGCGACGGCCGCATCGTGGACGGCATCGCCGCCGAGCGGGAACTGCTGCGCGAGCTGCGCGGCGACGCCGACCTGGTCATCGACACCTCCAGCCTCAACGTGCACGAGCTGCGCGCCAAGATGGACGCCCAGTTCGCGGGCGAGGAGGAGCCCGAGCTGCGGGCCACCGTGATGTCCTTCGGGTTCAAGTACGGCCTTCCGGTCGACGCCGACCTGGTCGCGGACATGCGGTTCCTGCCCAACCCGCACTGGGTCCCGGAGCTGCGCCCCTTCACCGGGGTCAACGAGGAGGTCGCCTCCTACGTCTTCAACCAGCCCGGCGCCAAGGAGTTCCTCGACCGGTACGCCGAACTGCTCCGGCTGATCGCGGCCGGCTACCGCCGCGAGGGCAAGCGGTACGTGACCATCGCCATCGGCTGTACCGGCGGCAAGCACCGCTCGGTCGCCATGTCGGAGAAGCTCGCGGCGCGCCTCGCGGCGGAGGGCGTGGAGACGGTGGTCGTGCACCGGGACATGGGACGCGAATGACCGACCGTGCACGGCGGCTGCGCGGCCTGCGCCGCGTGGTCCCCGAGGGGCGTCTCGGCCGCGCGGAGGCCCGCGCGGCCCGCCCCGTCGAGGTGCGGGGCGCGCGGCCCCGCAGACGCGGCGCCCAGCCCAAGGTGGTCGCGCTCGGCGGCGGCATGGGCCTGTCCGCCTCGCTCGCCGCGCTGCGCCGGATCACCGGTGACCTCACCGCCGTGGTCACCGTCGCCGACGACGGCGGCTCCAGCGGACGCCTCCGGGACGAGCTGGGCGTGCTGCCGCCCGGCGACCTCCGCAAGGCGCTGGCCGCGCTGTGCGGGGACGACGAGTGGGGCCAGACCTGGGCCCGGGTCATCCAGCACCGCTTCCAGTCCCAGGGCGACCTGCACGACCACGCGGTCGGCAATGTGCTCATCGTCGCCCTCTGGGAGCAGCTCGGCGACCATGTGATGGCGCTCGACCTGGTCGGCAGGCTGCTCGGGGCGCACGGCCGCGTGCTGCCCATGTCGGCGGTACCGCTGGAACTGCAGGCCCTGGTCAAGGGACACGACCCGGACCGGCCGGACGACGTGGACACCGTGCGCGGGCAGGCGACGGTCGCGCTGACGCCGGGCGAGGTGCAGTCGGTGCACCTGGTGCCCTCCGACCCGCCCGCCGTCCCCGAGGCGGTGGAAGCGGTGCTCGACGCGGACTGGGTGGTGCTCGGGCCGGGCTCCTGGTTCTCCTCCGTCATCCCGCACCTCCTCGTGCCCGAACTGCTCGACGCGCTCACCCAGACCAAGGCGCGCCGGGTCCTCCCGCTGAACCTCGCCCCGCAACCCGGCGAAACCGAGGGCTTCTCACCGCAGCGTCATTTGGAGGTTTTGGGGCGACACGCCCCTAAACTCGCCCTGGACGTGGTGCTGGCCGACGAGGCGGCCGTGCCCGACCGCGATTCGCTCACCGAGGCCGCCAAGCGGCTGGGAGCCGCGGTCGAGCTGGCGCCGGTGGCCCGGACCGACGGAACTCCCCGGCACGATCCGGAGCTGCTGGCCGCCGCGTACGACCGTATTTTTCGGATGCATGGAAGGATCGGCCCATGGCGATGACGGCAGCGGTGAAGGATGAGATCTCCCGGCTTCCCGTCACCCGGACCTGCTGCAGAAAGGCGGAGGTCTCCGCCATTCTGCGGTTCGCCGGCGGCCTCCACCTGGTGAGCGGGCGGATTGTGATCGAGGCGGAACTGGACACCGCGATGGCGGCCCGGCGCCTCAAGCGGGACATCCTGGAGATCTTCGGCCACAGCTCCGAGCTGATCGTGATGGCGCCCGGCGGTCTGCGGCGCGGCTCGCGCTATGTGGTGCGGGTCGTGGCGGGCGGCGACCAGCTGGCCCGGCAGACCGGGCTCGTGGACGGCCGGGGCCGCCCGATCCGGGGCCTGCCCCCGCAGGTCGTGTCCGGCGCCACCTGTGACGCCGAGGCCGCCTGGCGCGGCGCCTTCCTGGCGCACGGTTCGCTCACCGAGCCCGGCCGGTCCTCCTCGCTCGAGGTCACCTGCCCCGGCCCCGAGGCCGCGCTCGCGCTGGTCGGCGCGGCCCGCAGGCTGTCGATCGCCGCGAAGGCCCGCGAGGTGCGGGGCGTGGACCGGGTCGTGGTCCGCGACGGCGACGCCATCGGCGCCCTGCTCACCCGGCTCGGCGCGCACGAGTCGGTGCTGGCCTGGGAGGAGCGCCGGATGCGGCGCGAGGTCCGCGCGACCGCCAACCGGCTCGCCAACTTCGACGACGCCAACCTGCGCCGTTCGGCGCGGGCCGCCGTAGCCGCCGGGGCACGGGTGCAGCGGGCGCTGGAGATCCTGGGCGAGGAGGTGCCCGAGCATCTCGCCGCCGCGGGCCGGCTGCGCATGGAGCACAAGCAGGCGTCTCTGGAGGAGCTGGGCGCGCTGGCCGACCCGCCGCTGACCAAGGACGCGGTGGCCGGCCGTATCCGCCGGCTGCTGGCGATGGCCGACAAGCGCGCCTCCGACCTCGGTATCCCGAGCACCGAGGCCAACCTGTCCGAGGACCTGGCGGACAACCTCGCGGGCTGATCCCCGAGGCGCCAAGGCAGGGAAAGCGCCGCACCGACGCCGGTGCCGCCGCCCGTTCGGGTGGTAGGCACCGGCGTTTCGCGTGTCCTAGGGGCGCTCTTGACTCGATCATGCAGTGACATGAGCCTGGCAACCTGTTCGCCGCTGTGGCGAACCACCGCGAGGGGGGTTCATGAGACACCGAGTGAGACCCGCAGCCCGGCCCACCGCCAGACCCGCGGCCAGAGCGGTCCTCGCCGTCGGGGCGCTGCTGGCCGGGGCGGCCTGCCTCACGCCCGTCGCCCAGGCGCGGGAGAGCGCGCCCGCCGGCAGCGGCGACGAGGTCAAGGTCTTCCGGGCCGAGGTCACCCGCGCCCAGGTGCCCCTGCTGCTCAGGGCGGGCCAGGACGCCCATGAGCTGGGGGAGCGGGTGGGGGCGCGCGGCCGGACCGCCGTCGAGGTCTACCTCACCGACCGGCAGGCCCGCGGCCTGAAGGAGCAGGGCGTCCGCCTCGCCGAGCATTCCCTGCCGAGCGGCGCGAACAAGCGCCTGTCGGCCGCCGCCCAGGGCGTGTTCCGCCCGTACAGCGGCAGCGGCGGGCTCAAGGAGGAGATCCTGCGGACCGCGCAGGAGAACCCCGGCCTCGCCAAGGTCGAGTCCATCGGCCGCACCGTGCGCGGCCAGGACATCCTCGCGCTCAAGGTCACCAGGAACGCCCGGACCGCGAAGGACGGCTCGCGGCCCGCCGTGCTGTACATGTCCAACCAGCACGCGCGGGAGTGGATCACGCCGGAGATGACCCGGCGCCTGATGCACCACTATCTGGACAACTACCGGTCGGACAAACGGATCAGAAAGCTCGTGGACACCACCGAGCTGTGGTTCGTGCTGTCCGCCAACCCCGACGGCTACGACTACACCTTCAAGGACTCCAGCACCCGGCTGTGGCGCAAGAACCTGCGCGACATCAACGGCGACGGAGTCATCGGCACCGGTGACGGCGTCGACCTCAACCGCAACTTCGGCTACAAGTGGGGCTACGACGACGAGGGTTCGTCCCCCAGCCCCGCCAGCGAGACCTACCGCGGTCCGAGCGCGAACTCCGAGCCGGAGACCAGGGCGCTGGACGCGCTGGAGAAGCGCGTCCGGTTCGCGTTCGGCATCAACTACCACTCCGCCGCCGAGCTGCTCCTCTACGGCGTCGGATGGCAGGTCGCCACCGACACGCCCGACGACGTCCTCTACCGGGCGCTGGCCGGCACCCCCGACAAGCCGGCGATCCCCGGCTACCGCTCCCAGGTCTCCTCCGAGCTGTACACCACCAACGGCGAGGCGGACGGGCAGGCGGCCAACGTCAACGGGATGGCGATGTTCACCCCCGAGATGTCCACCTGCGCGACCGCCTCCGAGTCCGACCCGGACGACGCCTGGAACCCCGACGACTGCCGGTCGGTCTTCACCTTCCCGGACGACGAGACGCTGATCCAGCGGGAGTTCGAGAAGAACGTGCCGTTCGCGCTCTCCGTCGCGGAGACCGCCGCCCACCCCGACCGGCCCGCCTCCACGGTCGGCCTGAGCGCCCCCGACTTCACCCCGGCCGCCTTCACCACCTCCTACGCCCGAGGCACCGGCCAGCAGGTCTCCGTCGTCGCCCGCAAGGCGGTCCGGAACAAGCGGCTGGTGTACCGCGTCAACGGCGGCCGGACCCATGAGCGCACCCTGCGCCCGTGGAAGGGCGGCGAGACCTACGGCGGCGACGACAACCTCCACTTCGACCAGTACCGCGCGGAGGTGCCCGGCGGCCGGGCCGGCGACCGGGTCGAGGTCTGGTTCACGGGAGCGGGCCGTGCGACGGCGAGTCGCCACTTCACCTACACCGTCGCCGACCGGGGCACCGCCGACACCCTCGTCGTGGCCGAAGAGGGCGCGACCGCGACTGGGACCCGCGCCTACACCGACGCCCTGAAGGCGGCCGGCCGCAGGCCCCTCGTGTGGGACACCGCCCGGCGCGGCACCCCCGACGCCCTCGGCGTCCTCGCCCACTTCCGCACCGTCGTCCACTACTCGGGCCCCGACGGCCCCGGCAACGCCACCCAGCTCCAGTTGCGCGCCTACCTCAACGAGGGCGGCAAGCTGATCGAGGCCGGCGAGCAGGCCGGCGGTGAGGTGGACCTCGGCGGCGGCAACCTGTCCGACGACTTCAGCCAGTACTACCTGGGCGCCTACAGCCGGACCTCCACCAAGGGCGCCACCGGTATCACCGGCACCGGCGCGCTGAACGGCGTCTCCGCCGCGCTCGGCGACGCACCGGGCAACCCCCTCGACGCGGCCGGTGCCTACGGGGTCACCTCGGACGAGCTGCCCGCCGCCACCTACCCCCGGTTCCGCAGCGCGGGGGCGGGCCGGTTCACGGGTGCCGTCAGCCCGTACGGGCCGTACGCGGGCTCCTACATGGCCGCCGCCGTGCACACCGACGACGCCTACAAGCGCCTCACCCGCACCATCGACCTCACCGGTGTCGGTGCCGCCGAGAAGCCCGCCTTCGGCACCCGGCTGCTGTGGGACACCGAGCGCGGATACGACCACGCCGTGGTGGAGGTGCACACCGTCGGCGCCGACGACTGGACGACGCTGCCCGAGGCGGGCGGTGCCACCGCCGACGCCGTGCCCGCCGAGTGCGGGGCCGGGTTCCTGGTCGGGGAACACCCCTGGCTGAGGCACTACCTGACCCTCACGGGCAACGCCTGCACCGCCACCGGGACCACCGGCCAGTGGCACAGCCTCACCGGCCGGTCCTCGGGCTGGCAGCGGGTGGACTTCGACCTGAGCGCCTACGCGGGCAAGCGGATCGAGCTGTCCCTCTCCTACATCACCGACCCCGGCACCGGCGGCCACGGCGTGCTCGCCGACGACGCCTCGCTCGTCCTCGGCGGCAACGCGAAGGAGACGGAAGGGTTCGAGTCCTCCCTCGGTCCCTGGCGCGCCTCCGGACCCCCGGCCGGGAGCCCTGCGGTGCTGAAGGACTGGACCCGCACCGGAGCCCTCTTCCAGACCTATGGAGCGGTCACCACCGACGACACCGTGCTGCTCGGATTCGGCCTCGAACAGGTCCCCTCGGCGGCCGAACGGACCGCTCTCGTCCGCAAGGCGCTCACCGCGCTCGACAGGTGAGCGAACCCCCCTCTCAACGGTGCGCGGAAGGCCCCCGCATCAGGTGAGCCAACCCGCTCACGAACGAGTGAAAAGTGCGTCGGCGGTGCCCGTCATTCCCTGACAAAGAGGAGTGAATCCACCGCCGTTCCGAGGCGTTCCGTACCCTACTGACGGGTACGGAACGCCTGCCCTTTTATGCGCCATCTCGATGTCACCCCGGGGGCCGTGGAGGGGTAGGGTCGTGGGTGGTCGGGGACATCCCAAATACAGCTCGCCGGCACCGCATAGCCGGCGTACCAACGAGGAGATCGGTTCGTGACGATCCGCGTAGGCATCAACGGCTTCGGCCGCATCGGGCGTAACTACTTCCGCGCTCTGCTGGAGCAGGGTGCGGACATCGAGGTTGTGGCTGTCAACGACCTGGGTGACACCGCGACCACGGCGCACCTGCTCAAGTACGACACCATCCTGGGCCGCCTCAAGGCCGAGGTGACGCACACCGAAGACACGATCACGGTCGACGGTCACACCATCAAGGTGCTCTCCGAGCGCAACCCCGCCGACATCCCGTGGGGCGAGCTGGGCGTCGACATCGTCATCGAGTCGACCGGCATCTTCACCAAGCGCGACGACGCCGCCAAGCACCTGGCCGGCGGCGCCAAGAAGGTCCTCATCTCGGCTCCGGCCAAGGACGAGGACATCACCATCGTCATGGGCGTCAACCAGGACAAGTACGACCCGGCGAAGGACCACGTCATCTCCAACGCCTCGTGCACCACCAACTGTGTGGCGCCGATGGCGAAGGTGCTGGACGAGAACTTCGGCATCGTCAGCGGCCTGATGACCACGGTGCACGCGTACACCAACGACCAGCGCATCCTGGACTTCCCGCACAAGGACCTGCGCCGCGCCCGCGCCGCCGCCGAGAACATCATCCCGACCACCACCGGTGCCGCCAAGGCCACCGCGCTGGTCCTGCCGCAGCTCAAGGGCAAGCTCGACGGCATCGCGATGCGCGTCCCGGTCCCGACCGGCTCGGCCACCGACCTGGTCGTGGAGCTGCAGCGCGAGGTCACCAAGGACGAGGTCAACGCCGCGTTCAAGAAGGCGTCCGAGGACGGCTCCCTCAAGGGCTTCCTGTCCTACACCGAGGACGAGATCGTGTCCTCCGACATCGTCGGCGACCCGTCCTCCTGCACCTTCGACTCGTCCCTGACCATGGTCCAGGACGGCAACAGGGTGAAGATCCTCGGCTGGTACGACAACGAGTGGGGCTACTCCAACCGCCTCGTGGACCTGACGGTCTTCGTCGGCGAGCAGCTCTGATCCGACACCGCAGGACCTTGAAGTGAGAGCAGGGCCCGGGCAGCGCACGGCCGCGCTGTCCGGGCCCTGTCTCACGCACGGACCACGCCCCTTTTACGATCAGGGGCATCAAGAGCCCTCTCCAGGAGTCCACTCAATGAAGACGATCGACGAACTTCTCGCCGACGGCGTGAGCGGCAAGCGGGTCTTCGTCCGCGCCGACCTCAATGTGCCGCTGGCCGACGGGACCATCACCGACGACGGCCGCATCCGTGCTGTGGTGCCCACCATCAAGGCCCTCGCCGACGCCGGCGCCGAGGTGGTCGTCGCCTCCCACCTGGGCCGTCCCAAGGGTGCGCCGGACCCGGCCTTCTCGCTGCTGCCCGTCGCCGAGCGTCTCGCCGAACTCCTCGGCACCCCGGTCGCCTTCGCCGAGGACACCGTCGGCCCCGCCGCCCACGCCGCCGTCGACGGCCTGGAGCCCGGCCAGGTCGCGGTCGTCGAGAACCTGCGCTTCAACGCCGGTGAGACCTCCAAGGACGACACCGAGCGCGGCGAGTTCGCCGACCGGCTGGCCGCCCTCGCCGACGTGTACGTGGGCGACGGCTTCGGCGCGGTGCACCGCAAGCACGCCTCCGTCTACGACCTCCCGGCCCGGCTGCCGCACTACGCCGGCTACCTGATCGCGCGCGAGGTCGGCGTCCTGAAGAAGCTCACCGACGACGTGCGGCGCCCCTACGTCGTGGTCCTCGGCGGTGCCAAGGTCTCCGACAAGCTCGCCGTCATCGACCAGCTGCTCGGCAAGGCCGACCGACTGCTCATCGGCGGCGGCATGGCCTACACCTTCCTCAAGGCGCAGGGCCACGAGGTCGGCATCTCCCTCCTCCAGGAGGACCAGATCCCGGCCGTCAAGGAGTACATGGAGCGCGCCGAGAAGAACGGCGTCGAGCTGGTCCTGCCCGTGGACGTCCTGGTCTCCCCGGAGTTCCCGGACCTGAAGACCAAGGCCCCCTCGCAGCACACCGTGGTCGACGCGGACAAGATCCCCGCCGACCAGGAGGGCCTGGACATCGGCCCGAAGACCCGCGAGCTGTACGCCTCGAAGCTCGGCGACGCCGAGACCGTCTTCTGGAACGGTCCGATGGGCGTCTTCGAGCACCCCGACTACGCCGAGGGCACCAAGGCGGTCGCCCAGGCGCTCGTCGACTCCGACGGCTTCACCGTCGTCGGCGGCGGCGACTCCGCCGCCGCGGTGCGTACGCTCGGCTTCGACGAGAACGCATTCGGCCACATCTCGACCGGTGGCGGCGCCTCCCTCGAGTACCTCGAGGGCAAGACGCTCCCCGGCCTCGCCGCACTGGAGGACTGACCCCGCATGACCACTCGCACGCCGATCATGGCGGGCAACTGGAAGATGAACCTCAACCACCTCGAGGCCATCGCGCACGTCCAGAAGCTCGCCTTCGCCCTGGCCGACAAGGACTACGAGGCCGTCGAGGTCGCCGTCCTGCCGCCCTTCACCGACCTGCGCTCCGTGCAGACCCTGGTCGACGGCGACAAGCTCAAGATCAAGTACGGTGCCCAGGACGTCTCCCAGCACGAGTCGGGCGCCTACACCGGAGAGATCTCCGGTTCGATGCTGGCCAAGCTGAAGTGCTCCTACGTGCTCGCCGGCCACTCCGAGCGCCGCCAGTACCACCACGAGACCGACGACGTGGTCAACGCCAAGGTCAAGGCGGCCTTCCAGCACGGCCTGACCCCGATCCTGTGCGTCGGCGAGGAGCTGGACGTCCGCGAGGCCGGGAACCACGTGGACCACACCCTCGCCCAGGTCGAGGGGGGTCTGAAGGACGTCCCGGCCGAGCAGGCCGAGAACGTCGTGATCGCCTACGAGCCCGTGTGGGCCATCGGCACCGGCAAGGTCTGCGGTTCCGACGACGCGCAGGAGGTCTGCGGCGCGATCCGGGGCAAGCTCGCCGAGCTGTACTCCCAGGACGTCGCCGACAAGATCCGCATCCAGTACGGCGGCTCCGTGAAGTCCGGCAACGTCGCCGAGATCATGGCCAAGCCGGACATCGACGGCGCCCTGGTGGGCGGCGCGTCGCTGGACGCCGACGAGTTCGTCAAGATCGTGCGGTTCCGCGATCAGTGATCCGGTCCGCGAGTAGGCGGTAGCGACGATACGTCGTACTCTTGCGGGGGCATGGCCGTCGTGCCGTGCCCCCGTCCGTCCAGCTCAATCCGTCCGTCCGAATCCGAGGAAGTTGGTCCAGCCGTGGTTTTGGGGTTCTCGATCGCCCTGATCGTCTTCAGCCTGCTGCTGATGCTGCTGGTGCTGATGCACAAGGGGAAGGGCGGCGGCCTCTCCGACATGTTCGGTGGTGGCATGCAGTCCTCCGTGGGCGGCTCCTCGGTCGCCGAGCGCAACCTCGACCGCATCACAGTCGTGATCGCCGTGCTCTGGTTCGCCTCGATCATCGTGCTCGGCCTGCTCATGAAGTCGAGCGGCTGACCGGACCGCCGAGGCGGGGGCCGCGCGTACAGCCGCGATGCCCCGCCCGTCCCACAAGTACATAGATTCCACACGTAAGGCCCCATGTTCGGTACGCGCCCACGAGCGCGGCCTATCATGGGGCTTGCGTCTGGGCGGAGGCGGTACCTCCCCTCACTGGACGCGCGTTGGGCCTTACGTAGACTGAGGCGCTCGCGGCGAAGCGATAGGCCGACCTGCTTCGCGGCACCATCACGCAGGGAGTTACGACCGTGGCAAGTGGCAACGCGATCCGGGGAAGCCGGGTCGGTGCGGGGCCGATGGGCGAGGCCGAGCGCGGCGAGTCCGCCCCGCGTCTGCGCATCTCCTTCTGGTGCTCCAACGGGCACGAGACCCAGCCGAGCTTCGCCAGCGACGCGCAGGTCCCCGACACCTGGGACTGCCCGCGCTGTGGCTTCCCGGCCGGTCAGGACCGGGACAACCCGCCGGACCCGCCGCGCACCGAGCCCTACAAGACGCACCTCGCCTATGTGCGCGAACGGCGCAGCGACGCGGACGGCGAGGCGATCCTCGCCGAGGCGCTCGCCAAACTGCGGGGCGAGATCTAGGAGTTGACACCGGCCGGGGCCCGAGAGGGTGCCCGGCCGGAGCTGTCCTGTCCCACGGCCGGACCCCGTTGTCAGTGGTGCCCCCTACTGTGAGTGAGGTAACTGCGACTCGGGGGTACGGCCATGACGACGACTCAGGTGGTGCGGACGGCAACGCCCGCGTGGCGCGGGGGATTCGGGCGGCTGTGGAGCGCCGCCGTGCTCTCCCGCTTCGGCGACGCGCTGCGCACGGCCGCGCTGCCGCTGCTCGCCGTGCGCCTGACCGACGATCCGCTCGCCGTCGCCGCGGTGACCGCCTGCGGCTATGTGCCCTGGCTGCTGTTCGGCCTGCTGGGCGGCGCGATGGCCGACCGGGTGGACCAACGCCGCGCGATGTGGGCCGTGGACGTGGCACGGGGGCTGCTCGTCGCCGCGTTCGCCCTCGCGGTGGCTCTCGGCCACGCCTCGATCCCGCTGCTGATCGCGCTCGCCTTCTCCCTCACCGCGCTCCAGACCCTGTTCGACAACGCGGCGACCGCCCTGCTCCCCTCCGTGGTCCGGCCGGAGTCCCTGGGCAGCGCCAACGCCCGCCTGATGACCGGTCAGCAGCTGGCCGGCGGCCTGCTCGGCGGACCTCTGGTGCCGCTGCTGCTGACGGCCGGGGCGTTCCTGCCCTACGCGGCCGACGCCGTCACCTACCTGCTGGGCGCCGCCCTCGTGGCCTCCCTCCGCATCGGGACACCCTCACGCGAACCGCGCCCGCCCGGCGCCACCCTGCGCGCCGACATAGGGGAGGGGCTGCGGCAACTCTGGCGGGACCGCGCGCTCCGCGCGATCTGCGGAGCCACCCTGCTGTGCAACATCGGCATGGGCGCCCTGATCGCCACCCTCGTCCTGCACGTCACCGGCTGGCTGCACGCGGGGAACGTCGGCTACGCGGCCGTCATGACCGCCTACTCGGCCGGCAGCGTCGCCGGCGGCTTCCTGGCCCGGCGTCTGGCGGGCCGTCTCGGCCGGGTGCGGGCCCTGCTGCTGGGCGGCACCGTGCAGACCGGCGCACTGCTCCTGCTGGGCTCCGTGCGGGAGATGGCGGCGCTGATCGCCGGGATGCTGCTGCTCGGCGCGATGGGCATGGTGTGGAACGTCAACCAGGTGACGCTGATGCAGCAGCGTGCCCCCGCCGCGATGACCGGCCGCATCTCGGCCGCCTTCCGCACCGCCTCCACCGCCGGTGCCCCCCTCGGCGCCCTGCTCGGCGGTGCCGCCGCCGGCTCCCTCGGCCTCAACGCCCCCGCGCTCCTCACGGCCGCCCTCTTCGCGGCGGCGGTGCTCGCACTGATACCGGCGCGCTCGGCGGACGTATCGATGGACGAGAAGCGGGGTGGTGTCACCACCGGCCCGGTCCCCGGGTGATCAATTAGGTTGGTCCCGCAGTGGGCACACGGGGCAGGACAGGCGACAGGCGCAGAAAGGAAGGCGGAAGCCGGAGATGAACGCAGAAGGCCGTACAGCACTGAACCGGACGCCCGAGTGGGCCGCTCTGAAGGAGCACCGCGAGGGCTTCGGCGGGACGGGCCTGCGGGAGCTGTTCGACGCCGACCCGGAGCGCGGGCGGACGTACACGGTCCGGGCCGGGGACCTCTACATCGACTACAGCAAGCAGCTCGTGGACGCCGAGGCGCTGCGGCTGCTGCGCGAACTGGCCGTCGCCACCGATGTGTTCGGGCAGCGGGACGCGATGTTCCGGGGTGAGCGGATCAACACGACCGAGAACCGCGCGGTGCTGCACACCGCGCTGCGTGCGCCTCGGGACGCGGTGATCGAGGTGGACGGGGAGAACGTGGTCCCGGCCGTGCACGCGGTGCTGGACAAGATGAGCGGCTTCGCCGACCGGGTCCGTTCGGGTGAGTGGACCGGTCACACCGGCAAGCGGATCAGGAACGTCGTCAACATCGGTATCGGCGGTTCCGACCTGGGTCCGGCGATGGCGTTCGAGGCGCTGCGTGCCTTCACCGACCGTGACCTGACGGTGCGGTTCGTGTCGAACGTGGACGGCGCCGACCTCCACGAGGCGTTGCGGGACCTGGACCCGGCGGAGACGCTGTTCATCGTGGCGTCCAAGACGTTCACGACGATCGAGACGATCACCAACGCGACCTCGGCGCGCTCGTGGCTGCTGGACGCCCTCGGTGACGACAAGGCCGTGGCCAAGCACTTCGTGGCGCTCTCCACGAACGCGGAGAAGGTCACCGAGTTCGGCATCGACGTCGACAACATGTTCGAGTTCTGGGACTGGGTCGGCGGCCGGTACTCCTTCGACTCCGCGATCGGCCTGTCGCTGATGATCGCGATCGGTCCGGAGCGCTTCCGGGAGATGCTGGACGGTTTCCACACCGTGGACGAGCACTTCCGTACCGCTCCGGCGGAGGAGAACGCGCCGCTGCTGCTCGGCCTGCTGGGGATCTGGTACGGCAACTTCTTCGACGCGCAGTCGCACGCGGTCCTGCCGTACAGCCACTACCTGTCGAAGTTCACCGCCTACCTCCAGCAGTTGGACATGGAGTCCAACGGCAAGTCCGTCCAGAAGGACGGCAGGCCGGTGGAGTGGCAGACCGGGCCGGTGGTCTGGGGCACGCCCGGTACCAACGGGCAGCACGCGTACTACCAGTTGATCCATCAGGGCACGAAGCTGATCCCGGCGGACTTCATCGGCTTCGCGCGTCCCGTGGACGAGCTGAGCGATCAACTGAAGGCCCAGCACGACCTGTTGATGGCCAACTTCTTCGCCCAGACCCAGGCCCTCGCCTTCGGCAAGACCGCCTCGGAGGTCCGGGAGGAGGGGGTGCCGGAGGAACTGGTCCCGCACAAGACCTTCCCGGGGAACCGCCCGACCACCTCCATCCTGGCGCCGGGACTGACCCCGTCCGTGCTGGGGCAGCTCATCGCGCTGTACGAGCACAAGGTGTTCGTGCAGGGCGCGGTCTGGAACATCGACTCCTTCGACCAGTGGGGCGTCGAGCTGGGCAAGGTCCTGGCCAAGCGCATCGAACCCGCCCTCACCGAAGGCGCCGAGGTGCCCGGCCTCGACCCATCCACGCGGACGCTGGTCGCGGAGTACCGGAAGATGGGCGGCTGAGCCACGCGTGAGGCGGACGCGGCCGGTTCGGGCCGCGTCCGCCCTCCGGAAGAGCCCGGCGCCACCCGTCGATGGCCGAGGCGCAGACGAGCGGCTCGGAGCGTACGCGCTCGGCATCGAGTGCGACGGCGCGATGTGCCACTCGTACGAAAGGGGCGGCGGGGAATCCCCGCCGCCCCTTTCCCCGCGCTCAGGTCACGGCGAAGCCGGCGGATACATCGACCGCGGCAGGTCCGCCGCGGCCGCCGAGTCCAGCAGCCACAGCGTCCGCGCCCGGCCCTGGGCACCGGCCGCCGGGGCCTGCACCTCGCCCGCGCCGGACAGCGCGATCGCCACCGCCTCGGCCTTGTCCTCGCCCGCCGCCAGCAGCCACACCTCACGCGCCGCGCGGATCGCGGGCAGCGTCAGGGAGGTCCGGGTCGGCGGCGGCTTGGGCGCGCCGTGCACACCCACCACCGTGCGCTCGGTCTCCCGCACCGCGGGCAGCTCCGGGAAGAGCGACGCCACATGGGTGTCCGGACCGACGCCCAGCAGCAGCACGTCGAACTCCGGCACCTCGGCGTGGTCCTCGGGACCGGCCGCCTTGGCCAGCTCCGCCGCGTACGCGCCGGCCGCCGCGTCCACGTCCGCGCCGTAGGGCCCGTCGGAGGCGGGCATCGGGTGCACCCGCGCCGGGTCCAGGGGCACGGAGTCCAGCAGGGCCTCGCGGGCCTGCGTGTAGTTGCGGTCCGGGTCGCCCTCGGGGAGGTAGCGCTCGTCGCCCCACCACAGGTCCAGGCGGCCCCAGTCGATCGCGTCCCGCGCGGGCGCCTTGGCCAGTGCGGCCAGCAGACCGTTGCCGTTGCGGCCACCGGTGAGGACCACCGAGGCGTGACCGCGCGACGCCTGGGCGTCCACGATCTTGGTGATCAGCCGCGCGGCGGCGGCCTCGGCCATCAGTTCCTTGTCGCGGTGCACGACCAGTTGCGGAGTGCTCACTTCGACGCCGCCTTCCTCGCGAGGGAATTCGGGGTGGGCCGCTGGGCCTCGCCCTCCTCGGTGCCCGCCTCGGACTCGGCGACAGCCGCTCCGGCGACCGCCTCGTCCTCCGCGGTCCTGTCCGCGGCCTTCTCCGTGGGCCCGGCCGGAGCGCCGTCCAGCGTCGCCACCGCCTCCGCGCCCGTGGACAGCCGCTCCACGCCGTAGCGCAGGGCCGCCGCGTAGGTGTCGTCCGGGTCGAGCCGGCGCAGTTCCTCCGCGATCAGCTCGGCGGTGTCCCGGCGCTGGAGCGCCACCGCACGGCCCGGCTGGCCCTGGATGGACAGGTTCGCCAGCGAACCGTCCGCCCGGTCCAGCACGACCGGCCCGCACGTCGTCTCCATCCGGACCGCCGTCAGACCCGGACCCGAGGACAGCGACCGCTGCACCGGCACGCCCAGCCGGTCCGCCAGCCACATGGCCAGCAGCTCGCAGCTCGGGTTGAACTCCTCGCCCTCCACCTCGACGGACCGCACCTCGCAGTCCACCTGGTCCAGGGCCGCCGCCAGCATCGAACGCCACGGCGTGATCCGCGTCCACGCCAGGTCGGTGTCGCCCGGCGTGTACGTCTCCGCACGCGCCGCCAGCTCACGCACCGGCTGCTCGGCCGCGTAGGTGTCGGTGACCCGGCGCTGCGCCAGCGCGCCCAGCGGGTCCTCGGCCGGGTCGAGCGGGGCGTCCACCGGCCACCAGACCACCACGGGCGCGTCCGGGAGCAGCAGCGGCAGCACCACCGAGTCGGCGTGGTCGGACACCTCGCCGTAGGTGCGCAGCACGACCGTCTCGCCGGCACCCGCGTCCGCGCCCACCCGCACCTCGGCGTCCAGCCGGGAGGTGGTGCGGTCGCGCGGGGTGCGCGAGACCCGGCGGATGACGACCAGGGTGCGCGAGGGGTGTTCCCGCGAGGCGTCGGTCGCCGCCCGCAGCGCGTCGTAGGCGTTCTCCTCGTCGGTGACGATGACGAGGGTCAGCACCATGCCCACGGCGGGCGTGCCGATGGCGCGGCGGCCCTCCGTCAGCGCCTTGTTGATCTCACCGGCGGTGGTGTCGGTCAGGTCTATCTTCATGGCCGGCGCCAGCTCCGTCCGTCTCGTGCGAGCATCTCGTCGGCCTCGGCCGGGCCCCAGGTGCCCGACTTGTACTGCGCGGGCCGCCCGTGCTCGTCCCAGTACTCCTCGACCGGGTCGAGGATCTTCCAGGACAGCTCGACCTCCTCGGTGCGCGGGAAGAGGTTGGCGTCACCCAGCAGCACGTCGAGGATGAGCCGCTCGTACGCCTCGGGGCTGGACTCGGTGAAGGACTCGCCGTAGGCGAAGTCCATCGACACGTCCCGGATCTCCATCGAGGTGCCCGGCACCTTGGAGCCGAAGCGGACCGTGATGCCCTCGTCGGGCTGGACCCGGATGACGATCGCGTTCTGGCCCAGCTCCTCGGTCGCCGTGTGGTCGAACGGGGAGTGCGGCGCCCGCTGGAAGACCACCGCGATCTCGGTGACCCGGCGGCCCAGCCGCTTGCCGGTGCGCAGGTAGAAGGGGACGCCCGCCCAGCGGCGGTTGTCGATCTCCAGCTTCAGCGCCGCGTAGGTGTCGGTCTTCGACTCGGGGTCGATGCCGTCCTCTTGCAGATAGCCGATGACCTTCTCGCCGCCCTGCCAGCCGGCCGCGTACTGCCCGCGCACGGTGTCGGCGCCCAGGTCCCTCGGCAGCCGGACGGCACCGAGCACCTTGGTCTTCTCCCTGGCCAGCGCGTCCGCGCCGAAGGAGGACGGCTCCTCCATGGCGGTCAGCGCCAGCAGCTGCAGGAGGTGGTTCTGGATGACGTCACGGGCGGCGCCGATGCCGTCGTAGTACCCGGCACGGCCGCCGATGCCGATGTCCTCGGCCATGGTGATCTGGACATGGTCGACGTAGGACCGGTTCCAGATCGGCTCGAACATCGTGTTGGCGAAGCGCAGGGCCAGGATGTTCTGGACGGTCTCCTTGCCGAGGTAGTGGTCGATCCGGAACACCTGGTCCGGCTCGAACACCTCGTGCACGACCTTGTTCAGCTCCTCGGCCGACTTCAGGTCGTGGCCGAACGGCTTCTCGATGACCGCGCGGCGCCAGGAGCCCTTGGACTGGTCGGCCAGCCCGCTCTTCTTGAGCTGCTGGATCACGACCGGGAAGGCGCCCGGCGGCACCGACAGGTAGAAGGCGAAGTTGCCGCCCGTGCCCTGCTGCTTGTCCAGCTCGTCGATGGTCGAGCGCAGCCGCTCGAACGCCTCGTCGTCGTCGAAGGTGCCCTGGACGAAGCGCATCCCCTGGATGAGCTGCTGCCAGACCTCCTCGCGGAACGGCGTACGCGCGTGCTCCTTGACCGCGTCGTGCACGACCTGCGCGAAGTCCTCGTCCTCCCAGTCGCGGCGGGCGAAACCCACCAGGGAGAAGCCCGGCGGCAGCAGACCGCGGTTGGCCAGGTCGTAGACGGCCGGCATCAGCTTCTTGCGGGACAGGTCGCCGGTGACGCCGAAGATCACCAGGCCCGACGGCCCCGCGATGCGCGGGAGCCGTCGGTCGGCGGGATCACGAAGCGGGTTCGCTCCGGAACCGTTGAGGGGTGACAAATCAGCCCTCCGAGGGGGCGAGGCGCTTCAGCTCCGCCTCGGTCGACTTGAGCAGGTCGTTCCAGGACCCCTCGAACTTGTCCACGCCCTCGTCCTCGAGCACCTGGACGACGTCGTCGTAGGAGATCCCGAGCCGCTCGATCGCGTCGAGGTCGGCACGAGCCTGCTCGTAGGTGCCGGTCACCGTGTCGCCGGTGATCTCACCGTGGTCCTCGACGGCCTCCAGGGTGGCCTCCGGCATGGTGTTGACCGTGTTCGGCGCGACCAGCTCGGTGACGTACATCGTGTCCGGGTACGCCGGGTCCTTCACGCCGGTCGACGCCCACAGCGGACGCTGCTTGTTGGCGCCCGCCTTCTCCAGCGCCTTCCAGCGGTCGGTGGAGAAGACCTCCTCGTACGCCTGGTAGGCCAGGCGCGCGTTGGCGATGGCGGCCTTGCCGCGCAGCGCCTTGGCCTCGTCGGTGCCGATCGCGTTCAGCCGCTTGTCGACCTCGGAGTCCACGCGGGACACGAAGAAGGACGCCACGGAGTGGATCTTGGACAGGTCCAGGCCGCGCTCCTTGGCCTTCTCCAGGCCGGTCAGGTACGCGTCCATGACCTTGCGGTACCGCTCGAGGGAGAAGATCAGCGTGACGTTGACGCTGATGCCGTTGCCGATCGTGTCCGCGATGGCCGGCAGACCCGCCTCGGTCGCCGGGATCTTGATCAGCGTGTTCGGGCGGTCCACCAGCCAGGCGAGCTGGCGGGCCTCGGCCAGCGTGGCGCGCGTGTTGTGCGCCAGACGCGGGTCGACCTCGATGGAGACCCGGCCGTCCTTGCCGCCGGTGGCGTCGAAGACCGGGCGCAGGATGTCGGCGGCGTCACGGACGTCCGCCGTCGTGATCATGCGGATGGCCTCTTCCACCGTCACCTCACGCGCGGCGAGGTCGGTGAGCTGCTGGTCGTAGCCGTCGCCCTGCGAGATCGCCTTCTGGAAGATCGTGGGGTTGGTGGTGACACCCACGACGTGCTGCTGGTCGATCAGCTCGGCGAGGTTGCCGGACGTGATCCGCTTGCGCGACAGGTCGTCCAGCCAGATCGCCACGCCTTCCTCGGAGAGGCGCTTCAGTGCGTCTGTCATGGAAATTGCATCTCCTACGTGTCGTTTACGGGCGTCAGCGCTGCGTAGCGGCGAGGGATTCCCGCGCCTTGTCGGCCACGTTCTCCGGAGTGAAGCCGTACTCGCGGAACAGGACCTTGCCGTCCGCGGACGCGCCGAAGTGCTCCAGGGAAACGATGCGGCCGGCGTCACCCACGTACTTGTGCCAGGTCAGACCGATGCCCGCCTCCACGGCGACGCGGGCCTTGACCGACGGCGGCAGCACGGAATCCCGGTACCCCTGGTCCTGCTCCTCGAACCACTCGACCGACGGCATCGAGACCACACGGGTGGGCACGCCCTCGGCCTGGAGCTGCTCGCGCGCCTCCACGGCGACGTGCACCTCGGAACCGGTCGCGATCAGGATCACCTGCGGCTCGCCGCCCTCGGCCTCGAACAGGACGTAGCCGCCACGCGCGGCGTCCTCGTTGGGCTCGTACGTCGGCACGCCCTGGCGGGTCAGCACCAGGCCGGTCGGGGCGCCCTTGCCGAACTCCTTGGTCCAGCGCTTGAGCACCTCGCGCCAGGCGGTCGCGGTCTCGTTGGCGTCCGCCGGGCGGACCACGTTCAGACCGGGGATCGCGCGCAGCGCGGCCAGGTGCTCCACCGGCTGGTGGGTCGGGCCGTCCTCGCCGAGACCGATCGAGTCGTGCGTCCACACGTACGTCACCGGCAGGTGCATCAGCGCCGACAGGCGGACGGCGTTGCGCATGTAGTCGGAGAACACGAGGAACGTACCGCCGTAGACACGGGTGTTGCCGTGCAGGGTGATGCCGTTCATCTCGGCGGCCATGGCGAACTCGCGGATGCCGAAGTGGATCGTCCGGCCGTACGGGTTCGCCTCCGGCAGCGGGTTGCCCGCCGGGAGGAAGGAGCTGTCCTTGTCGATGGTCGTGTTGTTCGACCCGGCGAGGTCGGCGGAGCCGCCCCACAGCTCGGGGATGACCGGGCCGAGCGCCTGGAGGATCTTGCCGGAGGCGGCACGGGTGGCCACGCTCTTGCCGGTCTCGAAGACCGGGATCTTCAGCTCCCAGCCGGTCGGCAGGGCGCCCTCGCTGATGCGGTCGAACTCGGCCGCGCGGTCCGGGTTGTTCTCGCGCCAGACCTGGAAGCCCTTCTCCCACTCCGCCTTGGCCCGGCGGCCGCGCTCCAGGGCGCCGCGGGTGTGGTCGAGGACCTCGTCGGCGACGGCGAAGCTCTGCGTCTCGTCGAAGCCGAGGACGCGCTTGGTGGCCGCGACCTCGTCGTCACCGAGGGCCGAGCCGTGCGCGGCCTCGGTGTCCTGGGCGTTCGGGGCGGGCCAGGCGATGATCGAGCGCATGGCGATGAAGGACGGCCGGTCGGTGACCGCCTTGGCCTTCTCGATCGCCGCGTAGATCGCCTCCGGGTCCAGGTCGCCGTCGGACTTGGGCTCCACGCGCTGGACGTGCCAGCCGTACGCCTCGTACCGCTTCATCGTGTCCTCGGACACGGCGGTCTCGGTGTCGCCCTCGATCGAGATGTGGTTGTCGTCCCACAGCAGGACCAGGTTGCCGAGCTTCTGGTGGCCCGCGAGGGAGGACGCCTCGTGGGAGATGCCCTCCTGGAGGCAGCCGTCACCGGCGATGCAGTAGATGTAGTGGTCGAACGGGGACGTGCCCTCGGGCGCGTCGGGGTCGAACAGGCCCCGCTCGAAGCGGGACGCCATCGCCATGCCCACCGCGTTGGCCACACCCTGGCCCAGCGGACCGGTGGTGGTCTCGACGCCCTTGGTGTGCCCGTACTCCGGGTGACCCGGAGTCTTCGAGCCCCAGGTGCGGAAGGACTTCAGGTCGTCCAGCTCCAGGCCGAAGCCGGCCAGGTAGAGCTGCGTGTAGAGGGTCAGGGACGAGTGACCGGCGGACAGCACGAAGCGGTCGCGGCCCACCCACTGCGGGTCGGCCGGGTCGTGCCGCATCACCTTCTGGAAGAGGGTGTAGGCGGCCGGGGCCAGGCTCATCGCCGTACCGGGATGGCCGTTGCCGACCTTCTGTACGGCGTCGGCGGCCAGGACCCGGGCGGTGTCCACGGCCCGCTGGTCCAGCTCGGTCCACTCAAGGTCTGTGGTGGTCGGCTTGGTGCTCACCCTGGGTCAGGGCTCCTCTCCACATGTTGTTCGCCGGTTCGCGGCGCGTGGCGCCCGCCGGCCGCCGGTGCACTGGTGTCCACCGGCCGTTGTCGAGCCTACCCCCGAGGGGACGTGCGTTTTTTCGAGTCATTCCAGACTGCCGGGACTCTTCGCGATCCGCCTCCCGACCGGCCCGGAAGCCGCTTGGCACATGAATACGGAGCCGCTCGTCCGAGTGCTCAACCGAGCCGGGGGAGACCTCGTACGGGCGGCGTGTCGCAAGGCTCGCCAACACGAGCCGACCCCGGCGAAAAACCGGATATGGGCAACGTCTAAAGTGGCGTGGTACGCGCGAGCCTTTACCCCGCTTTCACACGGGAATGCTCGCTTGATGTCTCTGTCAGGGGTGTGCGTGACGGCCGTCGAATCCCGTCCTGGCGGCACTTCCCAGGCCCTCGAGGCTCTGGGGGAGGCCGGTCCCGGTACGAGCCGGAGCCCGGTTGACCGGTCGTTCGGAGCCCGTGTCAAGGGCTTCGTGGCGCTGACCAAGCCGCGGATCATCGAGCTGCTGCTCATCACCACGGTGCCGGTGATGTTCCTGGCCCAGCAGGGGGTGCCCGACCTGGGCCTCGTCCTGCTCACCTGTGTCGGCGGTTACCTGTCCGCGGGCGGCGCCAACGCGCTCAACATGTACATCGACCGCGACATCGACGCGCTGATGGACCGCACCTCGCAGCGGCCGCTGGTGACCGGGCTGGTCAGCCCGCGCGAGTGCCTCGCCTTCGGCATCACCCTCGCGGTCGTCTCCACCCTGCTGTTCGGGCTGACCGTCAACTGGCTGTCCGCCTGGCTGTCACTCGGTGCGCTCCTCTTCTACGTCGTCGTCTACACGATGATCCTCAAGCGGCGTACCTCGCAGAACATCGTCTGGGGCGGCATCGCGGGCTGCCTGCCGGTGCTGATCGGCTGGTCCTCGGTCACCAACTCGATGTCCTGGGCGCCGGTCATCCTCTTCCTCGTGATGTTCTTCTGGACGCCGCCGCACTACTGGCCGCTGTCCATGAAGGTCAAGGAGGACTACGCCCGCGTGGGCGTGCCGATGCTGCCCGTCATCGCCTCCAACAAGGTGGTCGCCCGGCAGATCGTGATCTACAGCTGGGTGATGGTCGCCGTCTCCCTGCTGCTGACCCCGCTCGGCTACACCGGCTGGTTCTACACCGTGGTCGCCCTCGCGGCCGGCGGCTTCTGGCTCTGGGAGGCGCACGGCCTGCAGAACCGGGCCAAGGCCGAGGTGACCGGGGGCAAGCTCAAGGAGATGCGGCTGTTCCATTGGTCGATCACCTACGTCTCCCTCCTCTTCGTCGCCGTCGCGGTGGACCCCTTCCTCCGCTGAGCGGGATGCCGACCCTCCCGTCGCCCTTTTCTCTACTCGTCGGTAGCATCCTGGTCATGGCTGACACGGAGCAGGTTGACGCGAAGAGCGAGCGCCAGGTGAAGCGGCTCGCCCACCAGATCGGTACGTTCGCCAAGGCGCACGGGGGCGCCGAGGGGAACGTGGCCTACCTCGGCGAGCGCGGGGCCCGTATCGCCCTCGTGGGCGAGGACGGCGAGTGGGGCAACCTCGTGGCCCCCAGCGTGGAGATCGGGCGCCGGGCGGTGGAGAAGGCCGGGGTGGCGCTCCAGGACGACTTCGACGGGGAGTTCGCGGCGAAGATCCGCACCGGCGCGTACGAGTGGAAGCGGATGGCCGGTATTCAGCTCTGAGTCCCGCCCCCGCGCCACCTGAATCCGGTTCGTGCCGTTAGGACGTGTGAAACAGCGTCCTCCTCGGGAGCCGGAATGATCGACACGCCTTCGCTCGTGGATCAGTACTGCCATGGGGTGCTCCGGACCGAGCTGGGGCTCGGGACGTTCGAGGCGCGGCTGGGGCGGGGGGAGGGGCCGCCCGCGCCGGGGACCACGCTGTTCGACACGCAGACGGGGTTCGCGGTGCGGCGCTGGTGTCCGCCGCTGCTCGGCCTGGAGCCGCACTGTCCGCCCGCCCGCCATCTGGC
>NZ_MUNH01000004.1:0-19995 GCF_002154615.1 Streptomyces recifensis | reverse complement strand
CTCCTGTCTGCCGACGAGCGGCGCAGGTCATCGGGTGTCCGCTTCGACGAGCTGCGCGCCGAGCAGAAGCAGCTCGGCAAGCTGATCCCCAAGGCCACCCCCGAGGAGCGGGCCGAGCTGCTCAGCCGTGCCGAGCAGCTCAAGGCCGACGTCAAGGCGGCCGAGGCCGAACGTGACGAGGCCGACGCGGAGACCCAGCGCCTGCTGCTCGGACTCGGCAACCTCGTCCACCCCGCCGTCCCGGTCGGTGGCGAGGAGGACTTCGTCACCCTGGAGACGCACGGCGAGATCCGCGACTTCGACGCGGAAGGCTTCGCGCCCAAGGACCACCTCGAGCTCGGCCACATCCTCGGCGCGATCGACACCGAGCGCGGCGCCAAGGTCTCCGGCTCCCGCTTCTACTTCCTCACCGGCGTCGGCGCCCTGCTGGAGCTGGCCCTGGTCAACGCGGCCATCGCGCAGGCCACCGCGGCCGGCTTCACCCCGATGCTGACCCCGGCGCTGGTCCGCCCCCAGTCCATGGCGGGCACCGGCTTCCTCGGCCAGGCCGCGCAGGACGTGTACCACCTGGACAAGGACGACCTCTACCTGGTCGGCACCTCCGAGGTGGCGCTCGCCGCGTACCACATGGACGAGATCATCGACGCGGACCGGCTGCCGCTGCGCTACGCCGGGTTCTCCCCCTGCTTCCGCCGTGAGGCCGGTTCGCACGGCAAGGACACCCGCGGCATCTTCCGGGTCCACCAGTTCGACAAGGTGGAGATGTTCTCCTACGTCGCCCCGGAGGACTCCGAGGCCGAGCACCAGCGCCTGCTGGAATGGGAGAAGCAGTGGCTGACCTCGCTGGAGCTGCCGTTCCGCGTGATCGACGTGGCCACCGGTGACCTGGGCTCCTCCGCGGCCCGCAAGTTCGACTGCGAGGCGTGGATTCCGACCCAGGGCAAGTACCGCGAGCTGACGTCCACCTCCGACTGCACGGAGTACCAGTCCCGCCGGCTGCAGATCCGGATGCGCGACGGCAAGCAGGTCCGCCCGCTGGCCACGCTCAACGGCACGCTGTGCGCCGTACCGCGCACCATCGTGGCGATCCTGGAGAACCACCAGCAGCCCGACGGCTCGGTCCGTGTCCCCGAGGTCCTGCGCCCCTACCTGGGCGGACGGGAAGTCCTGGAGCCGGTCGCCAAGTGAGCAACCCCTTCCCGTACGGGCTGGTCGCCACCGATCTGGACGGCACGCTGCTGCGCGGCGACGAGACGATCTCGCCGCGCACCCGTGAGGCGCTCGCCGCCGCCACGGCCGCGGGCGCCGCGCACATCGTGGTCACCGGCCGGGCGGTGCCCTGGACCCGGCACATACTGGACGACCTCGGCTACCGGGGCCTCGCCGTCTGCGGCCAGGGCGCCCAGGTCTACGACGCCGGACAGCACCGGCTGCTGACCTCGGTGACGCTGGACCGGCAGCTGGCGGGCGTCGCCCTGGCCAAGATCGAGGCCGAGGTGGGCCCGCTGTACCTGGCGGCCAGCCGGGACGGGCTGGACGGCGAGGTCATGGTGGGCCCCGGCTACGCGGTCACCGGCCGGCTGCCGGCCAAGGCGTTCACGGACGCGGCCGACCTGTGGGAAGCCCCGCTGAACAAGATCTACATCCAGCATCCGACGCTGTCCACGGACGAGCTGGCGGACGCGGCCTCGCGCGCGGCGGGCGGCTTCGTCACCGTCGTCATGGCGGGCGAGGGCATCGTGGAGCTGCTCCCGCTGGGGCTGTCCAAGGCGACGGGCCTGTCGCTGGCCGCCCGGCGGCTGAAGCTGAGGGCGGCCGACACGATCGCGTTCGGCGACATGCCGAACGACGTGCCGATGTTCGCCTGGGCCGCGCACACCGTGGCCATGGCCAACGCCCACCCCGAACTCAAGGCCGTGGCCGACGAGGTGACCGCCTCCAACGAGGAGGACGGCATCGCGGTGGTGCTGGAGCGACTGCTCGGCTGAGAGGCGGGGCACGGCGTGGCCCTGCCCCGCCTCTCGGCGAATTCTCCGGGTGGGCGGCCCACGCGAGAGCGACATCGCGTGCTCGAAGCGGCCGCCCCGGACGGTCCCTGTGCGGGAGCGGGCTCGACGGTGGAGTAACCGCACCGGAGCCCGCCCTGGGACCGTCCTGACGGAAGCCGGACATGACGCCGTCCGGCTCCGCTCCCGGTACGGGGGCCCGCCGGGCTCCCTGAACCCGGCGTCGGCTCCCCCACTGTGCCCCCGCCCGGAAGCCCGGCGCCAGCGAATTAACCCCGGCGCCGGCGGTCGCTACTCCTCGCCCGCCAGGGTCAGCGCGCGCAGCCGCTGCCCCGCGTACCACGTGGCGGCCACGGTGACCACGATCAGCAGGGCGGTGGCCGCGGGCAGGCCGACGTCGGAGGTGATCAGGTTGCTGCCGACCACCTTGTGCGCGACCGCGAGCGACCACTGCTGGACGCTCAGGGTGCGGGCGCCGGAGACCAGCGAGCCGAACAGCGCCTCCCAGACCAGGGCATAGACCAGGCCGAAGACCACCGCGTGCCGCGAGACCGTGCCGAGCAGCAGGAACAGCGCCGAGTAGGCGATGGACGCGACGAGCGCGGCGACCGTGTAGGCGACGGCCACCTGCTGGCCGTTGCCGTTGAGGATCAGGCCCGCGATCAGAGTGGGCAGCGCGGAGAACACCATGGTCACCGCGACGGCGACGATCAGCTTGGTGAAGATGATCGTGGGCCGCTTCAGCGGCTTGGACAGCAGATAGACCACGGAGCCGTCGTCGATCTCCGGCCCGATCGCGCCGGTGCCCGCGATGACGCCGATGATGGGCACCATGGTGGCGAGCGCGAACCCGCCGAGCACGTCGGCGGCGACCTGGTCGTCGGCCCCGGTCAGCAGGCGTACCGCCACCGAGATCACGACGAGCAGCAGGGGCAGGGCGCCGAGGACGAGCGCACGGCGGCGGCCGAGCAGGGCCCGGTAGGTGAGCCGGGCGACTGTGGGGTCGTACATCTTCGGCCTCCTACGCCGCGACGAGATACGAGAAGACGGACTCCAGGGACTCGTCCGAGGGAGAGACCGTGAGGAGCCGGATGCCCTGGTCACTGGCGACCTTGGGCAGCAGCGTGGTGAAGCGGCCGAAGTCGACGGCCTGGACGACCAGCCCGCCCTCGACGGCGTCGACCTCGATACCCGCGGTGGACGGGTCGGCGATCAGGGCGGCCGCGAGGGCGCGGTCGTCGCTGGAGCGGACCAGATAGCGGTGCGGGCGGTCGGTCATCAGGCGGCGGATCCTGCGGAAGTCGCCACTGGCGGCGTGCCGTCCGGCGACGACGACCTCGATGTGCCGGGCGAGCTGCTCGACCTCCTCCAGGATGTGTGAGGAGAACAGCACGGTGCGGCCCTCGTCGCCCATGGCGCGCAGCAGCTCCATCAGCTGCAGCCGCTGGCGCGGGTCCATGCCGTTGAAGGGCTCGTCGAGCAGCAGCAGCGAGGGGTCGTGGACGAGCGCGGACGCCATCTTCACGCGCTGGCGCATGCCCTTGGAGTAGGTGGAGATCTTCCGGTCCTGGGCGTACTCCATCTCCACCGTGGCCAGGGCGCGCTGGGCGGCCTTGGCTCCGAGACCGTGCAGCTCGGCGTTGGCGACGACGAACTCGCGGCCGGTGAGGAAGTCGTACATCGCCTCGCGCTCGGGGACGATGCCGATGTGCCGGTACACCGCCTCGTTGCGCCACACCGGCTGCCCGTCGAGGGTGACGGTGCCGGTGGAGGGGGCGAGGAAGCCGCCCATCATGTTGATGAGGGTGGACTTGCCCGCGCCGTTGGGGCCGAGGAGTCCGGTGACGCCGGGGCCGATGGTCATGGTGATGTCGTTGACGGCGACCACGTTGCCGAACCAGCGGGAGACGTGGTCGATCTGGAGCGTTGTCACAGGCCCACCTTCTTGTAGCGGCGCAGCAGGAGGCCGTAGCTCGCGGCGATCAGGCCGAGCACGACGATCAGGTAGACGAAGCCCTCGCCGGTGGACGGACCGACCCCGCCGGGGAACGACGACGTGCCGCCGAGCAGCGCCGACTGGAGGCCGTCGATCAGGGTGACCGGGGAGAACAGCCCGATCCACGGCACCGAGCCGCTGTTGTCGCGGGAGTCCGCGATGGCCTGGAGGGTGGAGACGGCGCCGTAGGAGATGGTCATGACGGCGATGACGGCGGCGATGCCGAAGCCGCGGCGCGGGGTGACGGCGGCGATGACCAGGCCGATCCCGGCGAACAGCAGGGAGAGCAGGGCCACCGTGACCAGTCCCTGGCCGAACTTCTCGCTCTGGTGGGCCAGGCCCATCTTGGCCAGCAGCGAGCCCACGAAGAGCACGATCAACGGACCGCCGGTGAGGATGAACAGGGCCGAGGCGAGCGCCGCGAACTTGGCGAGCACGTAGTCGGCGGTCTCGATGGGCCGCGAGAAGTACAGCGGGACCGTCTTGAAGCGCAGGTCGCGGGAGACGGACTGCGGTGCCTGGGAGGCGACGAACAGGCTGATCACGGCCTGCATGATGATCGCGTACCGGCTGTAGGGGACCGGCAGGTCGTGCGCCTTGGTGGTCACCGCGACGGCGACCATGATGGCGGCCGGCACGCACATCACCGCGAACAGCAGCATCGGCAGCACCTTGGACTTGGCCGAGCGGCCGAGTCCGTAGGCGCCGCGCAGGGACTGCGAGTACAGCGAGCGGCGGGCGTAGGCGCGGCCGAGGCGGGGGCCGTCGTAGCCGCGGTAGCCGATGTCGTGGATGCGGGACTGGTCGCCCGAGGGCGCCGGTGCCGTGGGGACGGGCTGGTCAACCGCCATGGCCGACTGCCTCCTTCCGCTGCTCGTCGCGGGTGAACACCTCGGAGATGTGGTGGCGCCGCTGTTCCATCCGGACCAGGCCGAGACCGAGCCCGGCGACCGTGTCGCGCACTAGGTCGTACGTCTCCTCGCCCTGTGCGGTGAGCAGCAGGATGTGGCCGGCGCCGGGCAGACCGCCGCCGTCGTCGTGGGTGTCGATCCCGCGCGCGTGCAGCGCCTCGCGCAGGGCTCGGGTGCCGTCGGGATGGGTGTCGCTGTCGGTGACCTCGACGGCCAGCGTGGTGGTGCTCTGGGTGAAGTCGGTGGTGGAACTGGACCGCAGCAGCTTGCCGCCGTCGACGACCACGACGTGGTCGCAGGTGCGCTCCAGCTCGCCCAGCAGGTGCGAGGTGACCAGGACCGAGATGCCGAAGTCGGTGTGGATGCGGCGGATCAGGCCGAGCATCTCGTCACGGCCGACCGGGTCGAGGCCGTTGGTCGGCTCGTCCAGGAAGACCAGCCGGGGGTCGTGCACCAGCGCCTGGGCGAGTTTGACCCGCTGTTTCATGCCGGTCGAGTAGCCGCCGATGGGGCGGTAGCGCTCCTCGTACAGCCCGACGTGGCGCAGGGTGTCGGCGGTGCGCTCGCGGGCGGCGGTGGGCGGCAGACCGGACATGCGGGCCATGTGCACGACGAACTCGGTGGCCGAGACGTCGGGCGGCAGGCAGTCGTGCTCCGGCATGTAGCCGACGCGCTCGCGGATGGCGGCGCCTTCGGTCGCCACGTCGAGGCCGAGCACGGCGGCACGGCCCTCGGTGGCGGGGGACAGACCCAGCAGGATCTTGATCAGGGTGGACTTGCCGGCGCCGTTGGCACCGACGAGTCCCGTCACACCGGGTCCGATGTCCACGGACAGCCGGTCGAGCGCGGTCACCCGGGGGAACCGCTTGCTCAGGCTCTCGGTCACGATCACAGTCACGTCCCCGACGGTAGTGACGTGGGGCACGCGGGTCGTCAGACCTCAGAGCCGTCTTGGGGTCCGTCTCGGGTAGTACGGGACCCTAGGGGTGACGGGCCCTGGGGGAGGGTGCCGATCTCCCCTATTGACGCCACCTCTAACAACTGCCACATTCGCTGGACGTAGTCGGGCGGATGCGGGCGGAGGACAAGTGACGCTGAAGGACGCGCGTGAGCGACGGGTGCGCACCGGCGGTATCGAGCTGTGCGTGGCCGAACTGGGCGATCCGGGGCGCCCCACCGTGGTGCTGGTGCACGGCTACCCGGACAGCAAGGAGGTCTGGTCCGAGGTGGCCGCCCGCCTGGCGGCCGACTTCCACGTGGTGCTCTACGACGTGCGCGGCCACGGCCGTTCCACCGCGCCGAAACCGCTGCGCGGCGGCTTCACCCTGGCCAAGCTGACGGACGACTTCCTCGCGGTGGCCGACGCGGTGAGCCCGGACCGGCCGGTGCACCTGGTCGGGCACGACTGGGGCTCGGTGCAGTCCTGGGAGTTCGTGACGGTCGAGCGGACACGGGGCCGCATCGCCTCCTTCACCTCCATGTCGGGCCCGTCGCTGGACCACTTCGGCCACTGGATCGACGCCCGCCTGAAACGCCCGACCCCGCGCCGGGTGGGCCAGCTCCTCGGCCAGGGCGCCAAGTCCTGGTACGTGTACCTGCTGCACACACCGGTGCTGCCGGAGCTGGCCTGGCGCGGGCCGCTGGGCAAGCGGTGGCCCAAGCTGCTGGAGCGGGCCGAGAAGGTCCCGGCCGGCGACTATCCGACGGCGACGCTGCCCTCGGACGCGGCCCACGGGGCCTGGCTGTACCGGGACAATGTGCGCCCCCGGCTGCGCCACCCTCGCCCGGACGCCGTCGCGCACGTGCCGGTGCAGCTCATCACCCCGCAGGGCGACGCGTTCCTCTCGGAGCGGGTCTACGACGACCTGGAGCGGTGGGTGCCGAGGCTGACCCGGCGCACGCTCCCGGCCAAGCACTGGGTGCCGCGCACCCGGCCCGACCAACTGGTCCGCTGGATCGAGGAGTTCGTGACCTCCGTCGAGCGGGGCGAGCCGTCGCGGGGCGGCAGCGGTCGTCATGCCGACCGTTTCGGAGGCCAGTTGGCGCTGGTCACGGGTGCGGGAAGCGGCATCGGGCGCGCGACGGCGCTGGCTCTCGCGGAGGCGGGGGCGCGGGTGGTGGTGGTCGACCGGGATGCCGGGACGGCTGCCCGTACCGCGGAACTGGCCCTGGCCGCAGGCGCGTCGGGGGCCTGGGCGGAGACGGTGGACGTCTCGGACGAGCAGGCCATGGAGAAGCTGGCCGAGCGGGTGCACCGCGAGTACGGCGTGGTGGACGTGCTGGTCAACAACGCAGGCATCGGTGTCTCCGGCTCCTTCTTCACCACGACTCCGGACGACTGGCGCAAGGTGCTGGACGTCAACTTGTGGGGAGTGATCCACGGTTGCCGTCTCTTCGGGGCCCGGATGGCGGAGCGGGGGCAGGGCGGCCACATCGTCAACATCGCTTCCGCGGCTGCCTTCCAGCCCTCGCGGGCGCTTCCGGCGTACAGCACGTCCAAGGCGGCGGTGCTGATGCTGTCGGAGTGCCTGCGCGCCGAACTGGCCGCCAAGGACATCGGAGTCACGGCCATCTGCCCCGGCATCGTCAACACCAACATCACCTCGACGACGCGCTTCACAGGGGTGGACGAGACCGAGGCTCGGCGGCGTCAGGAGCGGTCGTCCCGGCTGTACGGGAAGCGCAACTACCCACCGGAGAAGGTCGCCAGGGTGATTCTGGACGCGGTGGCGGAGAACCGGGCGGTGGTGCCGGTGACTCCGGAGGCGCGCGGGGCGTATCTGCTGTCGCGGTTCGTGCCGGGGGCGCTGCGCAAAGTGGCGCGGGTGGAGCCGAAGTTGTGAGTCGGGGGGCCGGCCACGGGGGCTCCATCTCTCGTGAAGCGCCCTCAAGTTGATCAACTTGCCTGAAACGGGCGCCGGTTGTCCACAGAATCGTCAAAAAGGCTGTGGATAACGCGCATTGGCTGTGGACCAAACCTGCCTGCAGAAATCATGTGCGTGATCCGCGTCTCTCCGGAAGGCTGGGGAGGGGCGGAGCATGGTGGAAAACGCGGGGCAGCCCTAAAAGAGGGAGATGCGAAAAGCGTCATATGAGGGAAATGGGTATGTCAGAGGCGATGGACGACAGACGCACCGTGAAGGTGTCGAAGTACCTCTCGAAGCACCTGCGGCACCAGCCCGAGCGCATCGGACTCACCCTGGACCCGGCCGGCTGGGTGGAGATCGACACGCTGCTCGCCGCCGCGGCCGCCCACGGCTTCCCCATCAGCCGCGCCGAGCTGGACCATGTCGTGGCCGTCAACGACAAGCGGCGCTTCGCCGTCGAGGGCGGCAGAATCCGCGCCAGCCAGGGCCACACCGTCGAGGTGGCGCTCGGCCTGCCCCCGGCGACCCCGCCGCCGTACCTCTACCACGGCACCGTCGCCGGCAGCTTGGACGCGATCCGCGCCGAGGGACTGCGCCCCATGAACCGGCACGCCGTCCATCTCTCGGCCGACCGTGAGACCGCGACCCGGGTGGGCGCCCGCCGCGGCCGTCCCGTGATCCTCGCCGTGGACGCGGGCGCCATGCACCGCGACGGCCACGTCTTCCACGTCAGCGCGAACGGCGTCTGGCTGACCGACGCCGTCCCCCCGCGCTACCTGCGGTTCTCCGAGCCGCGCTGAGATCCGCCGGCCGCTCAGCCGAGCTGGGCGACGGCCTCGGTGGCGATCTTCTCGAAGACGGCCTGGTCGGCCGCGAAGTCCGAGTCGGCGATGGGCCAGTGGACGACCAGCTCGGTGATGCCCAGCGCCGCGTAGCGGCCGGCGAAGTCCACGAACGCGTCGACGGAGTCCAGCGGACGGGCGCGGTCCGGGGTGAACCCGGTCAGCATGATCTTGTCCAGGCCGGTCACGTCCCGGCCGATCTCCGCGCACGCCTCGGTGAGCCGGCCGATCTGCCGCTCCACCGCCAGCACCGACTGCTCGGGCGTACCGGCCTCGAACAGCTTCGGGTCGCCGGTGGTCACCCACGCCTGCCCGTACCGCGCCGCCAGCTTCAGCCCGCGCGGGCCCGTCGCCGCCACCGCGAACGGCAGCCGGGGCTCCTGCACGCAGCCCGGGATGTTGCGGGCCTCGACCGCCGAGTAGTGGTCGCCCGGGTACGACACCGCGTCCTCGGTCAGCAGCCGGTCCAGCAGCGTCACGAACTCCGCGAACCGATCGGCCCGCTCACGCGGCGACCACGCCTCCTGCCCGAGCGCCGTGGCGTCGAACCCGGAGCCGCCCGCCCCGATGCCCAGGGTGACCCGGCCGCCGGAGATGTCGTCCAGGGAGATCAGCTCCTTGGCCAGGGTCACCGGGTGCCGGAAGTTCGGCGAGGTCACCAGCGTCCCCAGCCGCAGCCGCTCGGTCGCCCCCGCGGCGGCCGTCAGCGTCGGCAGCGCCCCGAACCACGGCCCGTCCCGGAAGGAGCGCCACGACAGATGGTCGTAGGTGTATCCGGCATGGAACCCGAGCTCCTCGGCCCGCTGCCATTTCGCCCGACCCCCTTCGCTCCAGCGGTCGACGGGGAGGATCACGGTACTGAGACGAAGGGCCATGCCGACGAGCCTACGACGCCCGGATGGCCGGCCGGGACCCGATCCCGTACGCATCTGACGCGTACCTGCTCTCATCGGTGACCCGTGCCGCACGATCGTGCGCGCATATGCGCGAGAATGCTCGGGTGACCTCAGCGACCAGACAGCCGGGGACCCCGGCCCCCGCACAGCCGTCGGCCCCGTCCGGACGAGGAGGGGGCTCCCTCCCGCCGCGGCTGATCGCCACGGACCTCGACGGCACCCTGCTGCGCGACGACCAGACCGTCTCCCCGCGGACCGTCGCCGCGCTGGCCGCGGCCGAGAAGGCGGGTATCGAGGTCTTCTTCGTCACCGGCCGCCCGGCCCGCTGGATGGACGTCGTCAGCGAGCATGTGCACGGTCATGGCCTGGCGATCTGCGGCAACGGCGCCGCCGTGGTCGACCTGCACGGCGGCCCGGGCGCCCACCGCTTCGTGAAGGTGCGCGAGCTGGCCAGGGAGAACGCCCTGAAGTCCGTCCAGCTGCTGCGCGAGGCGGCCCCCGGCACCCTGTTCGCGGTCGAGCAGACCTACGGCTTCCACCAGGAGCCCGCCTATCCCAAGCTGCACCTGGAGATCCCGGACACCCTGCGGCCCGCCGAGGAACTCCTCGCGCCGGACGGTGTCGCGGCAAGCCAGCCGGTGCTGAAGATCCTGGCCCACCACCCCGACCTCGACCCGGACGCCTTCCTCACCCTCGCCCGGATCGCCATCGGCGGCCACGCCAACGTCACCCGGTCCAGCCCCAGCGCGCTGCTGGAACTGAGCGGACCCGGCGTCTCCAAGGCCAGCACCCTGGCCCTGTGCTGTGCCGAGCGCGGCATCTCGCAGGAGGAGGTCGTCGCCTTCGGCGACATGCCGAACGACATCGAGATGCTGACCTGGGCGGGTCGCTCCTACGCCATGGGCAACGCCCACCCCGACACCCTGGCCGCCGCCACCGGCCGCACCCACGCCAACAACGAGGACGGTGTGGCCCGCGTGATCGAGGACCTCCTCGCCGGGCGGGTCTGACCGGCCCCGCCGGTCAGAGCACGACGAGGGCCTCCGCCTCCGTCTCGCGGCGGGCCATCGCGGCCAGCGGGCCGTCCACGGCGAGCAGTTCGGCGTAGGGGCCGCGCTGCACCACGCGGCCCGCGTCCAGGACGAGCACCTCGTCGACGGCGGAGAGACCGGCGAGCCGGTGTGTGATCAGCAGCGTGGTGCGGCCCTCGGTCGCGGCCAGCAGGTCGTCGGTGAGGGCGTCCGCGGTGGGCAGGTCCAGGTGCTCGGCGGGCTCGTCCAGCACCAGCACCGGGAAGTCCGCGAGCAGCGCGCGGGCCAGCGCCAGCCGCTGCCGCTGGCCGCCGGAGAGCCGGGCGCCGTGCTCGCCGACGTGCGTGTCCAGGCCCTCGGGGAGCCCCTCCACCCAGTCCAGCAGCCGGGCCCGCGACAGCACGTCCCGCAACTCGGTCTCGGTCGCGTCCTTGCGGGCGAGCAGCAGGTTCTCCCGAACGGTGCTGTCGAAGAGGTGCGCGTCCTGGGCGCACAGCCCGACCAGCCGCCGTACCTCGTCGCCGTCCATCCCGGCCGCCTCCACGCCGGCCAGCGTGTACGTGCCGGAGCCGGGGTCCAGGAAGCGGAGCAGCACCTGGGCCAGGGTGGTCTTGCCGGAGCCCGAGGGGCCGACCACCGCGATCCGGCGACCCCGGTCCAGGGTGAGGTCGAGCCCGTGGAGCGCGTCCCGGTGCTGGTCCTCGTAGCGGGCGGTCAGGTTCCTCAGCACGAGGGGGAACGGCGAGGCGGGGGCCTCGCGCGGGTGCTCGGGCTCGTGCACCGGCACCGGGGCGTCCAGGACCTCGTAGACCCGCTCGGCGCTGCGGGCGACCCGCTGGCGGTAGCGGACGGCCAGCGGGAGGCCGAGCACCGCCTCGAAGGCGGCCAGCGGGGTGAGGACGACCACGGCCACCAGCACGCCGTGGATACGGCCGCCGGCCGCCGCCTGCGCGCCGAGCAGCGCGGCGACGGCGACGGTCAGGCCCGAGATCAGCGCGGTCAGGCCGTCGCCGAGCGCGGTGGCCCCGGCGGCGCGGGACGCGATCCGGGTGAGGGTGCCGTCGGCCTGCCGGGTGGCCGCAGTACGCGAGGGCAGCGCCCCGGCGACGGTCAGCTCGGCGGTGCCGGTGAGCAGGTCGGTGACGCGGGTGGCCAGCACGCCCCGGGCGGGCGCCAGCCGCCGTTCGGTGCGCCGGGCGACCGCCGCGGTGATCAGCGGGACGCCGACTCCGGCGAGCAGCAGGCCGACGGCGAGCGCGGCTCCCGCCTCGGGGAGCAGCCAGGCGGTGAAGCCGACCGAGGCGGCGGAGACGACCACCGCCACACCGGTGGGCAGCAGCCAGCGCAGCCAGTAGTCCTGGAAGGCGTCCACGTCGGCGACGAGCCGGCTGAGCAGATCGCCGCGCCGGGTGCCGCGCAGTCCGGCCGGGGCCAGCCGCTCGAGCCGCTTGTAGACGGCGACACGGGTGTCGGCCAGCATGCGCAGCACGGCGTCGTGCGACACCAGTCGCTCGGCGTACCGGAAGACCGCGCGGCCGATGCCGAAGAACCGGGTGGCCGTCACCGCGACCAGCAGATAGAGCACCGGCGGCTGCTGTGAGGCGCGGGAGATCAGCCAGCCGGAGGTCGCCATCAGACCGACGGCACAGCCGAGGGCCAGGCTGCCGAGCAGCAGCGCGAAGAGCAGCCGGCCGCGCCGGGCGGCGGCCACGGAACGGACGCGGGCCAGGATGCCCCGCTCACGGGCCGTCGCCTTCTCGGGCGCCGGTTCGTCCCGGTCGTCGTCGGTGTCGTCCGGCTCGGGGAGGAAGGCTTCACCGCCGGCGGGCTCGGGCACGTGCGCGTCCAGCGCGGCGGCGGCGAGTTCGGGGGCGAGCACCTCGGCCATGACCGGCTCGGGCGCGGCGGCCGGCTCGGACAGCTCCAGCCGCACGACCCGGTCGGCGACCTCCAGCAGGGCGGGCCGGTGCACGACGAGCAGCACCGTGCGGCCGACGGAGAGCCGTCGTACCGCCGCGACGACGTCGGCCTCGGTCGCGCCGTCCAGCGCGGCGGTGGGCTCGTCCAGCAGCAGCACCGGCCGGTCGGCGAGGAAGGCGCGGGCCAGGGCGAGCCGCTGCCGCTGGCCTGCGGAGAGCCCGGCCCCGTCCTCCCCGAGCACCGTGTCGGCGCCCGCGGGGAGCGCGTCCACGAACTCCAGCGCACCGGCGTCCGCCAGCGCCCGGCGTACGGCGGTGTCGTCCGCGTCGGGGCGGGCCAGGCGTACGTTCTCCGCGATGGTCCCGGCGTACAGGTGCGGCCGCTGGGGCACCCAGGCGATCCTGGAGCGCCACTCTTCCAGGTCGAGGTCGGCGAGGTCGGCGCCGCCGACGCGGACCTGGCCCTCGGTGGGCCGGACGAAGCCGAGCAGCACGCCGAGCAGGGTGGACTTGCCCGCGCCGCTCGGCCCGATCAGGGCTACGGTTTCGCCGGGTTCCACGGAGAACGACACGTCGGTGACGGCGTCCGCCGAGCGGCCGGGATAGCGGACGGTCACGGAGTCGAAGGCCAGGGAGCCGGCCGGGACGGGCGCGGTGCCGGTGGCCGGGACCGGCGTCTCCAGCACGGCGAAGATCTCCTCGGCGGCCGCCAGCCCCTCTGCCGCCGCGTGGTACTGCGCGCCCACCTGGCGCAGCGGGAGGTACGCCTCCGGAGCCAGGATCAGGATGACCAGGCCGATGTACAGGTCCATCCCGCCGTGCACCAGCCGCATGCCGATGGTGACGGCGACCAGCGCGACGGAGAGGGTGGCCAGCAGCTCCAGGGCGAAGGAGGAGAGGAAGGCGATCCGCAGGGTCCGCATGGTGGCGCGGCGGTACTCACCGGTGATCTTGCGGATGGACTCGGCCTGCGCCTTGGCCCGGCCGAACACCTTCAGCGTGGGCAGCCCCGCGACCACGTCCAGGAAGTGTCCGGACAGCCGGGACAGCAGCGACCACTGGCGGTCCATCCGGGACTGGGTGGCCCAGCCGATCAGCATCATGAAGACCGGGATCAGGGGAAGGGTGGCGACGATGATCGCCGCCGAGACCCAGTCCTCGGTGACGATCCGCGCCAGCACCGCCACCGGTACGACCAGGGCGAGCCCCATCTGCGGGAGGTACCGCGAGAAGTAGTCGTCCAGGGCGTCGACCCCGCGCGTGGCCAGGGTGACCAGCGAGCCGGTGCGCTGCCCGCTCAGCCAGCCGGGACCCAGCACCGCGGCCCGCTCGACCAGCCGCTCCCGCAGCTCGGACTTCACGGCAGCGCTGGCCTTGTGCGCCGCCAGCTCCGTGAGCCAGGAGACCAACGCCCGCCCACCGGCCACACCGACCAGCAGGGCCAGCGGCGTGACCAGGTCACTTGCCGACTTTCCGTGCTGGAAGGCACCGACCACGACTTCGGCGATCAGCATGGCCTGGGCGATGACCAGGCCGGCGCCGAGTCCGCCCAGGAGGACGACCGCCACGAGGAAGAAACGCGTGGCACGGGCGTAGCGCAGCAGACGGGGATCGATCGGTTTCACGTGAAACGTGTCCTTCAGTCCCGAGAGTGTGTTTCACGTGAAACATACCCTTGAGGCGGTCAGTGTGCGGCTTCGGCGATGTGCTGGGTACCGATGCGCTTGCGGAAGACCCAGTAGGTCCACGCCTGGTAGAGCATGACCAACGGAGCGGCGATGACGGCGCACCAGGTCATGATCTTCAGGGTGTACGGGCTCGACGAGGCGTTGGTGACCGTCAGGCTCCAGTCCGCGTCGAGGGTGGAGGGCATCACGTTCGGGAAGAGCGACAGGAAGAGCATCGCCACGGTGGCCGCGATGGTCACCCCGGACAGCGCGAACGCCCATCCCTCCCGCACCCGCCATATGGCGCCCAGTGCGCCGACCAGGGCGACGGCCGCCACGACGAGGGCGACCAGGCTCGCACCGTCCCCGCTGTGGAGCTGCGTCCAGACCAGGAAGCCGAGCGCCAGGACGACGGTCACCGGGCCGAGGCGCAGGGCCAGGGTCCGGGCCCGCGTGCGGATGTCGCCGACGGTCTTGAGCGCCGTGAACACCGTGCCGTGGAAGGTGAACAGGGTGAGCGTCACCGCACCGCCGAGCAGGGCGTAGGAGTTGAACAGATCGGCCAGCCCGCCGACGTACTCGAAGTGCTGGTCGATCTGCACGCCTCGCACGATGTTCCCGAAGGCCACGCCCCAGAGGAACGCGGGGATCAGCGAGGACCAGAAGATCGCCCACTCCCAGTTGCGCTGCCACTTCTCCTCGGGGCGCTTGGCCCGGTACTCGAAGCCCACACCGCGCACGATCAGGCAGACCAGGATGAGCAGCAGCGGCAGATAGAAGCCGGAGAACAGGGTGGCGTACCACTCCGGGAAGGCGGCGAAGGTCGCACCGGCCGCGGAGAGCAGCCACACCTCGTTGCCGTCCCAGACCGGGCCGATGGTGTTGATCAGCACCCGCCGCTCGGGCCGGTTCCGGGCGAGCAGCCGGGTCAGCACACCGACCCCGAAGTCGAACCCCTCCAGGAAGAAGTAGCCGGTCCACAGCACGGCTATGAGTACGAACCAGACGTCATGCAGTTCCATGGCTGTTCCCCAGCGCTAGTACGAGAAGGCCATCGGCCGGTCGGCGTCCTGGTGGTCGCCGCCGATCTTCGTGGGCGGGTTGAGGTCGGCCTCGGTCAGCTCCGGGGGGCCGGCCTTGGCGTACTTGGCCAGCAGCCGGACCTCGATGACCGCGAGGATCGCGTACAGCGCGGTGAAGACGGCCATGGATATGGCGACCTCGGTCTGGGAGACACCGGGGGAGACCGCCTGGCGGGTCTGGAACAGGCCGTAGACCACCCAGGGCTGGCGGCCCATCTCGGTGAAGATCCAGCCCCAGGAGTTGGCGATCAGGGGGAAGGCCATCGTCCAGGTGGCCACGCGCCAGAACCAGTGGGTGAGCTTCGGGCCCAGCGTCCGCCCCCCGAAGAGCACCAGATGCGGCACCTCGTCGTCACCGGTCCGCAGATGCCCGGGGAGCAGGAACTTCTTCCGGGTCAGCCAGAGCCCGAGCGCCCCGAGGGTGAAGGAGGCCATGCCGAACCCGATCATCCAGCGGAAGCCCCAGTAGGCGACCGGGATGTTGGGCCGGTAGTCACCGGGCCCGAACTTCTGCTGTTCGGCCTTGTTGACGTCGTTGATGCCGGGGACGTACGAGGTGAAGTCGTCGTTGGCGAGGAAGGACAGCAGGCCCGGCACCTCGACGGCGACGGTGTTGTGGCCCTTGTCCACGTCGCCGTAGGCGAACACGGAGAAGGGGGCGGGCTTCTGACCGTCCCACAGGGCCTCGGCGGCGGCCATCTTCATCGGCTGCTGCCTGAACATCACCTTGCCGAGGGTGTCGCCGCTGATGGCGGTGAGCAGTCCGGCGATGACCACGGTGACCAGGCCGAGGCGCAGCGAGGTCCGCATCACCTTGATGTGCCGGCGCCGGGCCAGGTGGTAGGCGGCCAGGCCCACCATGAAGGCGCCGCCGGTCAGGAAGGCCGCGGAGAGGGTGTGGAACGCCTGGGCGAGCGCGGTGTTCTGGGTGAGCACGGCCCAGAAGTCGGTCAGTTCGGCGCGCCCCCGCTCCTTGTTGATCCGGAAGCCGACGGGGTGCTGCATCCAGGAGTTGGCCGCGAGGATGAAGTACGCCGAGAGGATCGTGCCGATCGAGACCATCCATATGCAGGCCAGGTGGAGCTTCTTCGGCAGCTTGTCCCAGCCGAAGATCCACAGCCCGATGAAGGTCGACTCGAAGAAGAAGGCGATCAGCGCCTCGAAGGCCAGCGGGGCGCCGAAGATGTCCCCGACGAAGCGCGAGTACTCCGACCAGTTCATGCCGAACTGGAACTCCTGCACGATGCCGGTGACCACGCCCATCGCGATGTTGATCAGGAAGAGCTTGCCCCAGAACTTGGTGGCCCTGAGGTAGACCTCCTTCTCCGTGCGCACCCAGGCCGTCTGCAGCCCGGCCGTGAGGGCGGCCAGGGAGATCGTCAGCGGGACGAACAGAAAGTGATAGACGGTGGTGATGCCGAACTGCCAGCGCGCCAGGGTCTCCGGCGCCAACGCCAGTTCCACGTCGTCACCCCTCCTTACTTCGCCGTTCCGGTGCGGCCTTTGCCGCTTATGCCCCTCACATATGGAGCAATCCGGTCGGAGCTTGTGAAAGCGTTCACATTCACAAGCCATTATGGCGCACACGTATTCGGCATCCACAAGGGGGCCCCTACGACGAGAGGCCCCGCCTCCCGGCAGGGCCCCTCACCTCATGGACTGTGGACCGGCGTCAGTCCGCCACCTCGCGGCGGAACGCCTCCGCCGCCTTCAGGAACAGGTCGTTCGCCTCGTTCTCCCCGACCGTCACCCGCACACCCTCACCGGCGAACGGCCGCACGACCACCCCGTGGTCCTCGCACGCCGCCGCGAAGTCCATGGTCCGCTCCCCCAGCCGCAGCCAAACGAAGTTGGCCTGCGTCTCGGGCACGGTCCAGCCCTGCGCGCGCAGCGCGTCGACCACCCGGGCGCGCTCACACACCAGCGAGCCGACCCGGCCGAGCAGCTCGTCCTCGGCCTGCAGCGAGGCGATCGCCGCCTCCTGCGCGACATGGCTGACGCCGAACGGCACCGCCGTCTTGCGCAGCGCCGCCGCCACCGGCTCGTGCGCGATGGCGAAACCGACCCGCAGCCCGGCCAGCCCGTACGCCTTGGAGAAGGTGCGCAGCACGCAGACGTTCGGCCGCTCCCGGTAGAGCTCGACACCGTCAGGCACCTCGGGGTCCCGGATGAACTCCCGGTACGCCTCGTCCAGCACCACCAGCACGTCCTTGGGCACCCGGTCGAGGAACCGCTCCAGCTCGGCCCGCCGCACCACGGTGCCGGTCGGGTTGTTGGGGTTGCAGACGAAGATCAGCCGGGTCCGCTCGGTGATCGCGTCCGCCATCGCGTCCAGGTCGTGCACATCGCCGGCCGTGAGCGGCACCTGCACGGGCGTGGCCCCGCTGATCCGCGTGATGATCGGGTACGCCTCGAAGGAGCGCCAGGCGTAGATGACCTCGTCGCCCGGCCCACTGGTCGCCTGCACGAGCTGCTGGGCCACGCCGACCGAGCCGGTGCCCGTGGCCAGGTGGGAGACCGGGACGCCGAAACGCTCGGCCAGCTCGGCCATCAGACCCCCGCACGCCATGTCGGGGTAGCGGTTGAACTCGGTCACGGCCGCCGCCACCCGCTCCATCACACCCGGCAGCGGGGGATAGGGGTTCTCGTTGGAGGACAGCTTGAAGGCGACCGGACCCTCGGCCGAGGCGGGCTTGCCCGGCTTGTAGGTGGGGATACCCTCCAGCTCGGCGCGCAGCTTGGGGCTCGTCTCGCTCACCGCAGTCCTCCTCGCGACCACCGGCGGACCGTCGACGCCGCCGGCATCCAATGCTCCTCACCTTATGAGGATTCGGCGCGCTTGCGTACCGGTGCGTCCCCGCTTCCGCGGCGCCGGGGGCATCTCCGCGGCCGCGCCGGTCGACCGGCTGCGCTTTAGGGGGCGCACCGCGCATTTGTCCATGCGCCGGTAGCTCGCGCCGTGGCGCGCATCCCCCGTGAAGGTGAGTTGAGACCTCTTCGAGACATGGAGCCCATGGCAGGCCCACGCGCGTCGACAAGACACGTCCTGCCATTGGACCGGCCAACTGACTTACTTTCCAAGGTGGTTGGGGTCTGACGACCATGCAGAAACGTGCCTGTCAACGCATGCATATGCGTCCGCCCTACCCCACCGGAAGAGCCCTACTATCGGCTCGCCATGACAGCAGCAGGGAAGCACCAGGTGAGCCGCGCGGAAACCTCCCGGCGGGGCAGCCGGCCCGGACGGGCCGGCATCAGAGACGTGGCCGCCGCCGCCGGGGTCTCCATCACAACCGTCTCCGACGCCCTCAACGGCAAGGGGCGGCTCCCGGATGCCACCCGCCGCCATGTCCGCGAGGTCGCCGACCGACTGGGCTACCGGCCCTCGGCCGCCGCCCGCACCCTCCGTACCGGCAAGTCCGGCCTGATCGGTCTGACCGTGACCACGTACGGGGATGAACCTTTCACCTTCACCGAGTTCGCGTACTTCGCCGAGATGGCGCGGGCCGCCACCTCCGCCGCGCTCGCCCGCGGCTATGCCCTGGTCATCCTGCCCGCGACCTCCCGGCACGACGTGTGGTCCAACGTAGCCCTGGACGGCACGGTCGTCATCGACCCCTCCGACCAGGACCCGGTCGTCAGCGAACTGGTCCGGCAGGGTCTGCCGGTCGTCTCCGACGGCCGCCCGGCCGGCTCCCTCCCGGTCACCGCCTGGGTGGACAACGACCACGAGGCGGCCGTCCTCGGCATCCTCGACCACCTCGCCGCCGCCGGTGCCCGACGCATCGGCCTGCTCACCGGCACCACCACGGACACGTACACGCACCTGTCCACCACCGCCTATCTGCGCTGGTGCGAGCGGGTCGGCCAGGACCCGGTCTACGAGGCGTACCCCGCGCACGACCCGTGCGCGGGCGCCGTCGCCGCCGACCGGCTGCTCGCCCGCCCCGACCGCCCGGACGCCGTCTACGGCCTCTTCGACCCCAACGGCACCGACCTGCTCGCCGCCGCCCGCCGCTACGGCCTGCGCGTCCCGGACGACCTGCTGCTGGTGTGCTGCAGCGAGTCCACCGTGTACGCCACCACCGAGCCGCCCATCACCACGCTCTCGCTCAAGCCGCGCCGCATCGGCACGGCGGTCGTGCAGCTCCTCATCGACGCCATCGAGGGGGTCGAGTCGGACCAGCCGGTCGAGCAGGTGATACCGACGGAGCTGATCGTGCGCACCTCCTCCCAGCGCCGGCCGCCGCGCACCACGGTGAGCCCGCCGCGGGCGCCGGAGCGGGGCTGACGGAGAACCGGCCCGAGGGGGGGTCCGGAGAGGTCCGCGAGGCGTGGCGGGATACGCCGCGCCTCGTCGAACCAGGGCGGACGACCGCCCGGCGGCCACCCGACCCCGGGCGGGGAACCGGCCGGACTCCTGCCCAATCGGGACGAAAGCCCCAGCGATCAGGGACCTCACCGTGATTCACCACCCCTGGGTCATCACATGGCGCGACGCGCATTCCTATGATGGGCGCACGACACCGCGGGCCGCTGCGACCAGGCAGTCCGAAGCGGTGCAGCTTCGGCGCGATGGTGGAGGGGTCTGATGACTCAGGGGGCCGGTCTGGGACCCGAGACGGAGCGGACGGCGACGTTGCGCGACTTCCGGGTGCCCGCGTACGTCCATGAGACCGGTCCGTACGCCGACGTGCACCCCGGTGACGTCGTCCCTCCGCACGAGGAGGAGCACCCCGACGGGTACACCCCCACCGAGCGCGACCTGCCGGTCATCC
>NZ_MUNH01000395.1:0-14295 GCF_002154615.1 Streptomyces recifensis | reverse complement strand
GGAGACGCCGGGGATTCTGCTGCGGCTCGAGGACGGGCTCGGGCACCGGCCGCCCACCTGGCCCGCGCCGCGACTCTGGCTGGAGGTGCCGGACGCGCGGGCGGCGGCGCGGCGGCTGGCGGGGGCCGGGATCGAGCCGGTGGACGAGGCGATGTCCACGGCCACCGGGCGGACCGTGGAGTTCGCGGACCCCTGGGGGAACATCTTCGGCTTCACCGACTACACCAAACGCCCCGAACTCGCCCGCAGGGCTTGAGATCCAGCCCTCACCCCCCTTGGTTGAACACGTTCAAAAACAGGGCTACAGTCATCCCTGTCAGCGTTTTGAACGCGTTCAAGAAGGGGTGGGGCATGGACCGCACCGTCATCGCCTACGTGATCTACCTGGCCGTCAGCATCGCGCTGACCGTCTGGGTCGCCCGCACGCTCAGCCGCAACGGCCGGGTCTTCCTGGCGGATGTGCTGCACGGCAACGAGAAGCTCGCGGACGCCGTCAACCACCTCCTGGTGGTCGGCTTCTACCTGGTCAACCTCGGCTTCGTGACGCTCTACCTGAGCGACGACGGCTCCATCGAGGACACGAGGGGCATCTTCGAGACCCTCTCGGCCAAGCTCGGCGTCGTCCTGCTGGTCCTCGGCGCGATGCACCTCGGCAACGTCTTCGTACTCAACAAGATCCGCCGCCGCGGCCTGATGGAGCGCGAGACGCAGCCGCCGGTCGCCCCGCAGGGCTGGGTCGCACCGACGGCCGGAGCGTGAGCGGGGCCGTGGACCGGGGCGCCACGAGCGCCCCGGTCCGGGGCCTGACGGTCCTCTACGACGCCGAGTGCGGCCTCTGCACCCATCTGCGGGACTGGCTGGTGCGGCAGCCGCAGCTGGTCCCCCTGGAGCTGGTCCCCGCCGGCTCGGCCGAGGCCCGGGCCCGGTTCCCCGGTGTGGACCCGGCCCGGACGCTGGAGGAGGTCACCGTGATCGGGGACTCCGGCCAGGTGTACCGGGGCGCGGCGGCCTGGGTCGTGGTGCTGTGGGCGCTGCGCGAGCACCGCCCGCTGGCCCACCGCCTCAGCACCCCGGCGGGCGCCGTGCTGGCGCGGGGCGCGGTGCTGGCGGCGGCCAAGTACCGTGGCGCGCAGTGGAGTCAGCAGCGCGGCGGCCGGTGGGGCGGCCAGGGCACGTACAGCCGCACGGACGGCTGGCGGTACGTCCCCGCCCAGGGCTGGGTGCACGACCCCCCGTCCTGCGCCGACGGCACCTGCTCCACTGGTTAGGCTCCCTACGTGCCCGCGAAGAACGACGGCCCCGAGGCCGGACCCCAGAGCAAGTCGGAACACACCCGCGCGCTGATCCTCGAGACCGCGATGCGCCTGTTCCAGGAGAACGGCTACGACAAGACCACGATGCGGGCCATCGCCAAGGAGGCCGGCGTCTCGGTCGGCAACGCCTACTACTACTTCGCGGGCAAGGAGCACCTGATCCAGGGCTTCTACGACCGGATCGCCGCCGAGCACCAGGTGGCGGTCCGGTCGGTGCTGGAGACGGAGACCGACCTGGAGGCCCGGCTCGCCGGGGTGCTCACCGCGTGGCTGGACATCGCGGAGCCGTACCACGAGTTCGCCGTGCAGTTCTTCAAGAACGCCGCCGACCCGGACAGCCCGCTGAGCCCCTTCTCCGCGGAGAGCGAGCACGCCCGCGAGCAGGCGATCAGCGTGCACCGCGAGGTGCTGACGGGCTCCAGGTCCAAGGTGTCGCCCGAGCTCCGGGAAGCCCTTCCCGAGCTGATGTGGCTCTCCCAGATGGGCCTGGTCCTCTACTGGGTCTTCGACCGTACGGAGAACCGCGAGCGCAGCTACCGCCTGGCCCGGCGCGGCGCCCGCCTCACCGCCCGCGGTGTGGCCCTCTCCCGCTTCCGCGTCCTGCGCCCGCTGGTCCTGGAGGTCCACGAACTCTTCAACGACTTCCTGCCGGGGATGACGAAGGCTCTCCCGGCCCCGCGAAGCCGAAGCTGATCCCGTCCCGCGCGGCGAGTCATCCCGGCGCGGACCGGGGGTACACGGTGGGCACCCGAACACTTCGCATACTTCGCACGAGAGTGGTGCCCCTCATGGCCGAGACCCAGGACGTCGTCGAGCTCATCCTCCAGGACCACCGCCGCATGGAGGACCTCTTCCGGCAGATGCGCAGCGTCGAGGCCGACCGGGCCGCGGCGCTCAAGGAGTTCGCCGATCTGCTGGTCGCGCACGCGCTGGCGGAGGAGGCCGAGGTCTATCCGGCCCTGAAGCGGTACCGGAACATCGACAACGAAGAGGTCGAGCACGGCGAGCACGAGCACGACGAGGGGAACCAGGCCCTCCTGAACCTGCTGGAGGTCGAGGAGGTCGGCTCCGACGAGTGGGACTCCAAGCTGGAGGAGCTGGTGGAGGCCATCACCCACCACACCGACGAGGAGGAGCGCACCATCCTCAACGGCGCCCGCGAGAACGTCCCGATGAAGCGCCGCGAGGAGCTGGGCGAGGCATTCCTGACGGACCGCGAACGCCACCTCAAGGAGGAGCCCGGCTCGATCGAGAACCTCCGCCGCATCGTCGGTTCCTCGGACTGAGTCAGCCGGGCGGGACCCGGAGCCGGGTGCGGCCGGTCTCGCCGAGGTGGCCGGCGTGGGGGCCGGCGTGGGTGGCCCCCAATCCACAGGGGGCGTAGGTCAGTTCGTGCGGGAGTGACGCGGCGAGGTCCTCGCCGGTGGCCCTGAGGTGCCGGGTCGGCTCGTCGCAGGACGGGCGGCCCGGCCGGTCGCAGTGCCTCACGGGGTGATGAGCTCGCGGTGGGAGTCCTGCAACCCCTGCGGCAAAGCGTCCGGGTCGCACCACCGGGCCTCCAGAATCTCGAAGTCGTCGATCTTCAGGGTTCCTCCGGTGTGCAGGGCCTCGTAGGCGACCTCCACCCGGAGGCGGTATCCGCTGGTCAGGCGGACCAGACGGCCGGGCGTCACGTCGAGCCCCGTCTCCTCCTTGACCTCGCGGACGACGGTGAGCGGGAACTCCTCGCCCCTCTTCGCGAACCCGGTGGGCAGCCCCCACGGCCGGTGCTCGGGCCACATCCGGTGCCTGAGGAGGAGTACCTGACCGGCGTCGTTACGGACGACCCCGGTCACGCCCACCATGAACTTGGCGTTCGCCAGCCACAGGACCCTCCACTGCACGGACCCCCGCATGGCGTGCCACAACCGGGCGACAACTCGCTTCATGACCAAGCCTTTCGCTTCGCGGAATCCGACGGACGTCCACCGGGACTCCGCCAAGAGGGTTCCCCAGGACGGGGGGTGAGGGGCCGTGCCGCCCGGATCACTCCTCATACTCGTCACGGATGCGTCCCCGGCCAGAGAAACACCCGCGACGTTCTGCCGGCGGTGAACCCCGGCCCGACCGTGCCCGCCGCTCGCTAACGTCCGGTCCCATGGCACGGATCACCACGCGCACGGTCGAGTATCCGGCCGACGGTCTGACGATGAGCGGGCACCTCGCGCTCCCGGCCGGTGCCGGCCGCCGGCCCGCCGTGCTGGTGGGCCCGGAGGGCATGGGGCTCAGTGATGTCGAGCGCCGGCGGGCCGACGCCCTCGCCGAGCTGGGATACGTGGCGCTGGCCTTCGACCTTCACGGTGGGCGCTATCTGGGCAACCCCGAGGAGATGCTGGCCCATTGCCTGCCGCTGCTCGACGACCCCGGCCGGATGCGGGGCATCGGTCACGCGGCACTCGATGTGCTGCGCGCCGAACCGCGGACCGACCCCGGCCGGATCGCCGCCGTCGGCTACGGCACCGGTGGCGCGATCGCGCTGGAACTCGGGCGCGACGGAGTCGGCCTGCGCGCGATCGGGACCGTCAACGCCCTGACCACCGGCCGACCGGGCGAGGCGGCGCGGATCCGCTGCCCGGTGTGGGCCGGGGTCGGGTCGGAGGACCCGATCATGCCGCCCGCACAACGGGACGCGTTCGCGGCCGAGATGCAGGCCGCGGGCGTCGACTGGCGCCTCGTGGTCTACGGCGGCGCCCTGCACGCCTTCCACCACCCGCCGGTCGACCATCCCGCGGTCCCCGGCGTCGGCCACCACCCACGGCATGCGCGGCGGGCCTGGCACGACGTCGTCGCCCTGCTCGCCGAGTGCCTGCCCGTGACGGAGTGATCGGGCGAGTCCTCACCCGGGCACCCGCCGGCCCGCGCTCACCGGTCGGCACGGCGACCTCGTCGAGCCGTACACCGGCAACTCCCCTGCGCGGTCCCCGTACCACCAGGCACCGGCCACGGGCCCTCCTCCGTGCGCTGAGAAGCGAGCGGCGTGTCGGAGGGGCGGGGAGGTACCGGGGCGGAAGGGTGTCCACCTGGACACACCACCAGGGAGAGGCAACGATGCCCGAAGTCAACACCCCGTACGCGACCGGCGCCCCCTGCTGGGTCGATCTGCGGGCGCAGGACCAGCAGGCCGCGCTGGACTTCTACCGGGACCTGTTGGGCTGGCAGGGCGCGCCGGGGCCGGCCGAGTTCGGCGGGTACGCGGTCTGCGAGCTGCGCGGCAGGGCCGTCGCCGGCATCGGCCCGGCGACGGCTCCGGAGGGCATGCCGGAGCCGCCCACCGTGTGGACCACCTACCTCGCCACCGCCGACGCGGTCGCCACCCAGGAGCGCATCATCGACGCGGGCGGCGACCCGTTCGCCCCCGCGACGGATGTCGGCGACCTCGGCCGGATGCTGGTCGCCACCGACCCGCAGGGCGCGGAGTTCGGCGTCTGGCAGCGGGGCGAGTTCTTCGGCGCGGGCGTGGTCAACGAGCCGGGCGCGCTCACCTGGACCGAGCTGCACACCAGCGACGTGGATGCCGCCGCGGCCTTCTACGGCGAGGTGTTCGACATCGAGATCACGCCGATGGACGGCCAGGACTCCTACTGGGAGCTGCGCGTGGGCGGCCTGACGGTGGGCGGCGTCACCCTCCTCGCCAACGACCCGCCCGGCACCCCGGCCCACTGGCTGACGTACTTCGCGGTCGACGACGTCGACTCCACGGTGGACGTTCTGGTCCGCCGGGACGGCAACGTCCTCGTCCCGCCGTTCGACATGTCCGCGGGCCGCATGACGGTAGTCACCGACCCGCAGGGCGCGCCGTTCGCGATGATCAGGCCGGCCGGTTCCTGAGGCCGCGCTCCTCGGTGGAGGCGGCCTCATCGGCAGTGGCCCGTCGCCGCGGGGGTAGCGGGCCCGCATGGCCGGACGCGCGGCGGGGCCGGCGGCTCCTGTCCGGCCCCGGTCATCGCGGGCAGCAGGCCGCGGTCCGGGCGGCCCCCGGGCGGCCTGGTGGACCCCCACTGCCGTTTCCGTCTCGATGGCGGCCTGATGGCGGCCTCATCGAGGACCTGCGCATCGAGCCCTGACCGACGCGAGGGCGGACGTGAGCCGTCACGCCGGGAACATCCGGTCCCGGCGGCGAGGTTGTGCGGTACGCCCGCCACGGGCAGATCGCATCTCGCAGGAGGACTCTTCATGACCGACCGGCCGTTGACGCTGATGGCAGTGCACGCCCACCCCGACGACGAGGCGACCGGGACCGGAGGGGTGCTCGCGCGATACGCGGCGGAAGGCATCCGGACGGTGCTGGTCACCTGTACCGACGGCGGTTGCGGGGACGGGCCGGGGGGTGTGAAGCCGGGCGCGCCCGGACACGATCCGGTGGCGGTCGCCCGGATGCGCCGGGACGAACTCGAGGCCAGCTGCGAGGTCCTGAAGATCAGCGACCTGGAGATGCTGGACTACGCCGACTCGGGAATGGCGGGATGGCCGAGCAACGACGCTCCCGGCTCCTTCTGGCAGACCCCCGTGGAGGAAGGCGCGGCCCGCCTCGCGGAGCTGATGCGGCACTACCGTCCCGATGTGGTCGTCACCTATGACGAAAACGGCTTCTATGGCCACCCCGACCACATCCAGGCCCACCGCATCACGATGGCCGCGCTGAAGCTGACCGACCTGACCCCCAAGGTGTACTGGACCACCGTCCCCCACTCGCAGATGGCCCGCTTCGGCGAGGTCATGCGCGAGTTCGCGGACGACATGCCGGAGCCCGATCCCGAGGAGGCCGCCGCCCTGGCCGAGATCGGTCTTCCCGACGACGAGATCACCACCTGGGTCGACACCACCCCCTACAGCGACCAGAAGTACGACGCCCTCGCCGCCCACGCCAGCCAGGGCGAGAACATCTTCTTCCTGCGGATGGGCAAGGAGCGGTTCGCCGAACTGATGGGCACGGAGACCTTCCTTCGCGTCCAGGACCCCACGAACGCCCCGACCCCCGAGACCGACCTGTTCGCCGGGCTCCGCTGAAGAGCGTTCCGGCGGTCATGCGGTCGGCCATGCCGGTCAAGGCGCAGTAGGCGTGCATGGCCGAGCGGCCCCCTCGATCACGGCCTGCGGGCCGGCGCGACGTCGACCCGCGCGACCGGGCCGGGCTCGCCCTCGCGGCCGTACTGCTTCCTGTAGCGGCGCACGGCGGCGAAGAGGCCGCCGGCCCAGGAGGGCGGTGCGGCGGCGGGGCGGCGCCGACTACGCCTCGCGTGAGGCCAGTTCGATCACCGTGATGTCCGACGGGGCCCACACCCGCGTGGGCGGGCCCCAGGCGCCCGCGCCCCGGCTGACGTAGAGCTGGGTGTCGCCGTAGCGGTCGAGGCCCGCGACCGTGGGGTTCGCGGCCCTGGCGACGAGGTTGCCGGGCCAGAGCTGGCCGCCGTGGGTGTGGCCGGAGAGCTGGAGGTCCACGGAGTAGTGGACGGCCTCGTGGATCTGGACCGGCTGGTGGGCCATGAGGACGCAGGCGCGGGAGGGGTCGCGGTCGCCCAGGGCCTTGGCGAAGTCCGGGCCGTGGCCCTCGCTCTCGCCCTGGAGGTCGTTCACGCCCGCCAGGTCGAAGTACGGGAGTTCCGTGCGGGCGTTCTCCAAGGGGCGCATGCCCAGGGTGCGGACCTCGTCCAGCCATTGGGCGGCGCCGGAGAAGTACTCGTGGTTGCCGGTGACGAAGTAGGTGCCCAGGCGGGACTCCAGCCCCGCCAGGGGGGCCGCCGCCGGACCCAGGTTCTTCACGCTGCCGTCCACCAGGTCGCCGACGACCGCGATCATGTCCGGCTGGGTCGAGTTGATCGTGTCGACCACCGTCCGGGCGAAGTTCCGTCCCAGCACCGGGCCCAGGTGGATGTCGCTGACCACGGCGATCCGGAAGCCGTGCGCCGAGCGCGGGAGCCTGGCCAGGGGGACCGTCAGCCGCTTCACGCGGGGGCCGCGCAGCACCCCGTACGTGCCCCAGCCCGTCGTGCCCAGCGCCACCGCGGCCGCCGTGCCCCCGGCGACGCGGGAGACGAAGACGCGGCGGGAGAGGGCGGACGCGGCGAACGCGGAAGCCGGCGGCGCTTCGGAGGAGGACGTGCCGTCAGCCCCTGCCGACGGTCCTGCCGGGGCCACGGACGCCCCCTCAGCCGCCGGGGACACCGGCGCGTCGTCGGCCACCCCGGTTCGCTCCGCCGACGGCACCGGCACCGCCCCCAGCCCCGCGAGGACCGCCTCCCGCGTGGCCCGGCGCGCCCGCCGCCCGGCCCACACCCGCGCCGGCTCCGTCGCCACCGTCGCCAGCAGCAGGTAGAGCGCGAGGGCCATCCACAGGAACCCCGGCCAGGCCAGGGCCCGTTGGAGCCAGAAGGGCGCCCCGGAGCGTTCCGCGACCAGGGCGGCGATCATCAGGACCGGGGCCGCGACGAAGAGAGCCGTGCCCGCACGGCGGGCGACCCCGCCCGGGCGGGTGGTGTCGCGGACGAGGCGGCGCCAGACGTACCAGTGCAGGCCCGCCACGAGGGCCAGTACGGCCAGGGCGACGAGCGCGAAGACGATGACCACCCGGCGTGTCCCCTATGACGTCCGACGCAGTGCGCGCAGTCCGCGCAACCCGATGACCCCGACGACCGTCCCCAGTACGAAGGACACGACCGCCAGCGTCAGGTGCACCCAGAAGTAGGCCGTGGGGTGCCCGTCGTCGAAGGCGAGACCGCTGCCGTCCGCAACGAGATTCTTGACGAAAGTGACCCAGATGACCCAGCTCCACACCCCGAAGGCGAGCAGGAACCAGGAGACCGGGCGGCTGAGCTTCATGAGTCCAGTATCGCCGCCCGCGATCCGGCTCCATGGCCGGGGTGGAGCGGGAGGCGGGACTTCACAGCCCGTGGCAGGTACGTTCTCGATCGTGTCCGCACCGAAGAAGATCGCCCAGCGATCCTTGTTGATCACATCCGCCGCACTGCTGACCGTCTCCGGCCTCGCCCCGTCGGCCTTCGCCGCACCCAAGCCGTCCGGCAGTCCCACGGCAGCTCCCCCGGCCCGTATGTCCCAGGTGGGTGGCGCCCGCCTCGGCGTGCCCGGTACGCAGGTGAACCTCGCCGCCGGCGTCCCCGTGCTGCCCAAGGGGCTGACCGCCCGCTCCTGGATCGTCACCGACGCCGAGAGCGGCGACGTGCTCGCCTCGCACAACGCGCACTGGCGGCTCCCCCCGGCGAGCACCCTGAAGATGCTGTTCGCGGACACCGTGCTGCCCCGCTTCCCCAGCGACCAGCGCCATCAGGTGGTGCCCGCCGACCTCGCCGGGATCGGCGCCGGGTCCAGCATGGTCGGGATAAAGGAGAACGAGACCTACACCGTCCATGACCTGTGGCTCGGTGTCTTCCTGCGCTCCGGCAACGACGCCGTCCACGTGCTCTCCGCGATGAACGGCGGTGTCGCGCAGACCGTCAGGGACATGCAGGCCCACGCCGACGCCCTCCAGGCCGGCGACACCCACGTGGTCAGCCCTGACGGCTACGACGCCCCCCGGCAGTACTCCTCGGCGTACGACCTCACCCTGTTCGCCCGGTCCGGGCTGCAGAAGAAGGACTTCCGGGAGTACTGCTCCACCGTGCGCGCCAAGTTCCCCGGCGCGACCACGCGGAAGGGCAAGGGCAGGCCCACCCGCGAGACCTTCGAGATCCAGAACACCAACCGGCTGCTGAGCGGGGACGCGGACACCTCCGTCTATCCGGGCATCGCCGGGGTCAAGAACGGCAACACCACCAACGCGGGCGCCACCTTCACCGGGGTCGCCGAGCGCGGCGGCAAGGTGCTGCTCGTCACCGTGATGAACCCGGAGAAGCACGAGCACGACGAGGTCTACAAGGAGACCGCCCAGCTCTTCGACTGGGGCTTCAAGGCGGCCGGCAAGGTCAAGCCGGTCGGAGTGCTCGTCCCACCGCTGAACGCCACCCCGAGCGCACAGCCGAGCGGCGCGCCCAGCGCGAACGTCACCGGCGCCCAGCAGGGCACCGCGGGCGCCGGGTCGGAGCCGGTGAAGGGCGCCACCGCGCAGAGCGGCGGCTCGCGGGGCGCGGGGACGGCGGTGGCCATCGCGGCCGGGCTGCTGGTGCTGCTCGGCGGCGGGGCCTTCCTCGTCAACCGCCGCTGGCCGCTGCCTGATCTGATGCGCCGGCGGCAGCGTCCGTGACCTTGCCCTCGTCGCTGCGCGTCGCCGTCCAGGCGGCGCAGTAAAGGACCAGCTTCGAGGTGAAGTTGATCCACAGCAGCAGCGCGACGGGGACACCGAAGGCGCCGTACACGCTCTTCGCGGCGACGCCCTGGATGTAGCCGCTCAGCAGCAGCTTGAGGAGTTCGAAGCCGACCGCGCCGAGCAGGGCCGCCACCAGCAGGCGGCGGCGCGGCGGTTCGACCCCCGGCAGCAGGCTCAGCACGTACAGCAGCACCAGGAAGTCGGCGAGGACGGCGACGGCGAACGCGGCGATCCGCAGCAGCACGGTGCCCCAGCTGTGCTCGTCCAGACCGATCGCCGACGCCAGCCGGCCGATCGCGGCCGAGGCGAGGGTGGAGGCGGCCAGGGTCACCAGCAGGGCGCCGCCGAGGCCGATCAGCACCCCGGCGTCCTTGAGCTTCAGCACGATCGGGTTGCCGTCCCGCTCGGGCAGCTCCCACACCGCGCGCAGACAGTCCCGGACCTGGCCGACCCAGCCGATGCCGGTGAACAGCAGCGCCGCACCGGCGATCAGCCCGACCGTGCCCGCGTTCTGCACCAGCCCGTTGAGGTCGAGCTGGTCGGCTAGGCCGGGGAACTGGGCGGCGATGTTCTTCTCGACCGTCTTCTGCCGGGCCGGGTCGAGCGTGGCCGCGGCGACCGCCGCGGCGACGGTCAGCAGCGGGAACAGGGCGATGAAGCTGACGAACGTCATGGCCGCGGCGAGCCACGTCCAGTTCACCCGGTCCAGGCGCGCGTACGAGCGCCAGGCGTGCGTGGTCATCAGCCAGGTCACGATCGGCCCGATGCCGGGCAGCTTCTTCAGCCAGTCCATGATCCGCCTCTGCCCTTTTCGCACGAACTCCATGTGCCGACGCCCCGGATGGGGCCCGCCCCCTCGGCCACCCCTCGGCGCGTCGCACTAATCACCCATTGCGGGGAGCCCGGTGCCGCCGTGCGGCCACCCTGCCATATGGGGGCGATACGGTCACCCGCATGTCTGCTGTCTGCGGCCCTCCCCAGTCCCTGCTCGTCCTCGGCGGCACGTCGGAGATCGCGCTGGCCACCGCGCGCCGCCTCATCGCCCGCCGGACCCGCACCGTGTGGCTCGCGGGCCGCCCCGGCCCGGCCCTCGACCGCGCGGCCGGCCGCCTGGCCGCGCTCGGCACCGATGTCCGCACGGTCGCCTTCGACGCGCTGGACCCGGAGTCCCACGAGGCGGTGCTCGGCAAGGTGTTCGCCGAGGGGGCCGTCGACATGGTGCTGCTCGCCTTCGGGGTCCTCGGGAACCAGGCACAGGACGAGCGGGAGCCGCTGCGCGCGGTCCGGGTCGCCGCCACCAACTACACCGGCGCGGTCTCCGCCGGTCTGGTCGCCGCCCGCGCCCTCCAGGACCAGGGCCACGGCTCGCTGGTGGTCCTCTCCTCGGTGGCCGCCGAACGCGCCCGCCGCTCGGACTTCATCTACGGCTCCAGCAAGGCCGGCCTCGACACCTTCGCGCAGGGCCTCGGCGACGCGCTCTACGGGACGGGCGTGCACGTGATGGTCGTACGCCCCGGCTTCGTGCGTACCGGCAGGACCGCCCATCTGGCGCCCGGACCGCTCTCCACCACCCCGGAGCAGGTGGCCGCCGCCGTCGAACTCGGCCTGCGCAGGGGCTCGGAGACGGTGTGGGTGCCGGGCGCGCTGCGCCCGGTGATGTCACTCCTGCGACACGCGCCGCGCGCCCTGTTCCGCAGGCTGCCGGTCTGAAGGACCAGACGCTCAGCGGCTCGCGATGGGGTCGCGCTCGGCGGGGCCGCCCTGGCTGGGCACGACGTTGGCGCCGAAGGGGTAGTCGCGCAGCTTGCGCCACACGCCGTCCGCGCCCTGCTCGTACAGCGCGAACCCGGCGCACGGCCAGGCCGCCTCGAACCCGGCCAGCTCCTCGAAGGCGCGGTCCATCGCCGCCTCCTCGATGCCGTGCGCGACGGTGACGTGCGGGTGGTACGGGAACTGCAGCTCGCGCGGCACCGGCCCGGCCGGGTCCCGCACCTGCTGCTGGAGCTCCGTGCATTCCTCGGCGCCCTGCTCGATCCGTACGTAGACCACGGGCGACATCGGGCGGAAGGTACCGGTGCCGGACAGCCGCATCGGGAAGGGGCGTCCGGCCGACGCGACCTCGGCGAGATGGGCGTCGACGGCGGCGAGGTCCGCCTCATCGACCTCGGTCGGCGGCAGCAGGGTGATGTGCGTGGGGATGCTGAGCGCGGCGGTGTCGCCGAAGCCCGCGCGCCGCTGCTGGAGCAGGCTGCCGTGAGGCTCCGGGACCGCGATCGACACGCCGATCGTTACGATCCCCACGTCGTCTCCTGTCGTCGCGTTCTGAACTGTGGGCCGTCCTCGCGTACGGCCGTCGGCTATCGACTGTACGGCCACGGGTGTCCGCAGGGCAGGCGCAACGGAAGTGATGTACGGCGCTCTGACCCGTCGGACACGCGTGCGGGTCGCACATCCGGGGGCGGCTGTGCGCCCCCGGACGCCCGGTCAGGTGTTGGTCAGTGCTTCGCCGGCAGGAACCCGACCCGGTCGTAGGCCAGCGCCAGGGTCTCGGCGGCCACCGCGCGGGCCTTCTCCGCGCCCTTGGCGAGGATCGAGTCCAGCGTCTCGGTGTCCTCGAGGTACTGCTGGGTCCGCTCCCGGAAGGGGGTGACGAAGGCGACCATGATCTCGGCGAGGTCGGTCTTGAGGGCGCCGTACATCTTGCCCTCGTACTCCCGCTCCAGGTCCGCCACGGGCGTGCCGGTGAGGGTGGAGTGGATGGTGAGCAGGTTGCTCACGCCGGGCTTGTTCTCCCGGTCGAAGCGGATCACCGTGTCGGTGTCGGTGACCGCGCTCTTCACCTTCTTCGCCGTCGTCTTCGGGTCGTCCAGCAGGCTGACGACACCCTTGGGCGAGGCCGCCGACTTGCTCATCTTGACCGCCGGGTCCTGGAGGTCGTAGATCTTCGCCGTCTCCTTGAGGATGTACGGCCTGGGGCTGACGAAGGTCTCGCCGAAGCGGCCGTTGAAGCGGTCGGCCAGGTCGCGGGTCAGCTCGACGTGCTGGCGCTGGTCCTCACCGACCGGCACCTCGTCCGCGTTGTACAGCAGGATGTCCGCGACCTGGAGGATCGGGTACGTGAACAGGCCGACGCTGGCCCGGTCGGTGCCCTGCTTGGCGGCCTTGTCCTTGAACTGGGTCATGCGGGACGCCTCGCCGAAGCCGGTGAGGCAGTTCATGACCCAGGCGAGCTGGGCGTGCTCGGGGACGTGGCTCTGCACGAAGAGGGTGCAGCGGTCGGGGTCCAGACCGGCCGCGAGGAGCTGGGCCGCGGCGAGGCGGGTGTTGGCGCGGAGGTCCTTCGGGTCCTGCGGGAGCGTGATCGCGTGCAGGTCGACGACCATGTAGAACGCGTCGTGCGTCTCCTGGAGGGCCACCCACTGCCGGACGGCACCGAGGTAGTTGCCGAGGTGGAACGAGCCCGCGGTGGGCTGGATTCCGGAGAGTACGCGGGGCTTCTTTTCAGCGGTGGGCTTTTCAGCGGGGGCCATGGTGCCCATTCTTCCAGAGGTGGAGGCGGGTCCCGTGCCCAGGTGGGGGCGCGGGGGGCTGCGGCGCCGTCGTGGCTGGTCGCGCAGTTCCCCGCGCCCCTCGAGCGCTCAGCCGAGGTCGATCTCCGGGTACAGCGGGAAGGCTGCCACCAGGTCCGTCGCCCGCTGCGCGATCTCGTCCGCCGTCTTCCGGTCCAGGACGTGCTGGGCCTTCGACGGGGCGCCGGACTTCGTGGTGCCGGGTTCCGTGGTCGTCAGGACCCGGTCGATCAGGCCGGCCACCTCGTCCATCTCGGCCGTGCCCAGGCCGCGGGTGGTCAGGGCGGGGGTGCCGATGCGGATGCCGGAGGTGTACCAGGCGCCGTTGGGGTCGGCGGGGATGGCGTTGCGGTTGGTGACGATGCCGGAGTCGAGGAGGGCGGCCTCGGCCTGGCGGCCGGTGAGGCCGTAGGAACCGGCGACGTCGATCAGGTTGAGGTGGTTGTCCGTGCCGCCGGTGACGAGGGTGGCACCGCGCTTCATCAGGCCCTCGGCGAGCGCGCGGGAGTTGTCGACGACGCGCTGGGCGTAGTCCTGGAAGGAGGGCCGGCGGGCCTCGGCCAGGGCGACCGCCTTGGCGGCCATGACGTGCGGGAGCGGGCCGCCGAGCACCATCGGGCAGCCCCGGTCGACCTGGTCCTTCAGGGAGTCGTCGCACAGGACCATGCCGCCGCGCGGGCCGCGCAGCGACTTGTGGGTGGTGGTGGTGACGATCTGGGCGTGCGGCACCGGGTCGAAGTCGCCGGTGAGCACCTTGCCCGCGACCAGACCGGCGAAGTGCGCCATGTCGACCATGAGGGTCGCGCCGACCTCGTCCGCGATCTCCCGCATGATCCGGAAGTTCACCAGGCGCGGGTAGGCGGAGTACCCGGCGACCAGGATCAGCGGGCGGAACTCGCGGGCCTGGGCGCGCAGGGCCTCGTAGTCGATCAGGCCGGTGGCCGGGTCGGTGCCGTAGGAGCGCTGGTCGAACATCTTGCCGCTGATGTTGGGCCGGAAGCCGTGGGTGAGGTGGCCGCCCGCGTCCAGGGACATGCCGAGCATGCGCTGGTTGCCGAACGCCTGGCGCAGCTCCGCCCAGTCCGCCTCGGACAGCTCGTTGACCTGGCGGGCGCCG
>NZ_MUNH01000394.1:0-12696 GCF_002154615.1 Streptomyces recifensis | reverse complement strand
CCCACGTACGTCCCGTACGAGGACGACCCGACCGCACGCCGAGGTACCGCACCAGACGCCGCGGGCTGATCCACGAAGACCGACGAGACACCCCCTAGCCCCGCACCCCGCACAGATGCAGCAGTTCCGCGATCCCCCGGTACGGGTCGGTGCGGCACGCGCGTTCCTCGACGGCGAGGAGTGTCTCCAGGTCGTCTGGGGAGACGGGGGCGGCGGGGACGCGGCCGGCGAAGACCTGGACGCCGTACCAGGCGTGCAGCGGGGCGGCGATGCCGTGCAGGGTGGCCGTCAGGGCGGAGAGGCGGTCGGCGCGGCCCTCGGCGGCGGGCGCCGGCGGGGTGTCGCCGTCGGCCTCGGTGCGGGAGCGGGGGAGCAGGGCGGCGCTGTCCAGCGCGGCCAGCGCACCGGCCCAGTCGCCGGCGAGGCCGGGTCCCACGGCGAGGGCGTCGCCGTTGCGCACCAGCAGGGACAGCAGCCCGCCGGGCGCCAGCATCCGGGCCAGCCCGGCCACCAGCGGGTCGGGCTCCTCGACATGCATCAGCACCCCGTGGCACAGCACCACGTCGAAGCTGCCCGGCAGGAAGTGCACCCCGGTGTCCCGGCCCTCGCCCTGCACCAGCCGGACCCGCTCACGGATGCCGTCCGGCTCACCGGTCAGTGCCGCACGCGCGGCCGCGACCAGCTCCGGGTCGCGCTCGACCCCGGTGACCCAGTGGCCGAGGCGGGCCAGCCGCAGCGCCTGCGCGCCCCGGCCCATGCCGACGTCGAGCACCCGCAGCCGCCGCCCGACGGCGAAGGCGCGGGCGAGCTGCTCGTCGAGTTGCCGGGTGACCAGGCGCTCCCGGATCAGCTCGCCCGGCGTGTGCGGCCCCGTCAGGGCCGCCGTGCCGGGAACGGCGTCTGCGCTCAGGGCCGCTCTCCGCGCTTGACCTGCGGCTTGGGCAGCCGCAGCCGGCGCATCTGCAGGGAGCGCATCAGGCCGTACATGACCGCGCCCCGGCGGTTGACATCCGGGAACTTCTCGCCGAGCCGCTTGTTCAGCCGGTAGCCGCTGAAGGCGGAGTCGACGACGATCAGCACGATCACGATCAGCCACAGCAGCAGCGCGATGCTCTGGATCGAGGGCACCCGCACTACGCTGAGGACCAGGATCACGATGGCCAGCGGCAGGAAGAACTCCGCCACGTTGATCCGCGAGTCGACCCAGTCACGGGCGAACTTGCGCACCGGCCCCTTGTCCCGGGCGGGCAGGTACCGCTCGTCGCCCCCGGCGAGCGCGCGGCGCTGCCGGTCCAGGGCCTGACGGCGGTCCTCGCGCTGCCGCTTCGCGGCGTCCTTGCGGGACACTGGCGTACTGGCGACACTGCGGCGCTGGGTCTGGGCCTCACTGCGCTTCGGCGTGGGCCGACCCTTGGGGGCCTGCGGGTCGCGGGGCTGCATGGAGCCGGTCACCTGCGCCTTGTCGGCGGGTGCCTTCTCTTCCTTCGCACGGCTACGGAACACAAAACCCAAGGGTACGGGCATCACCGGCATGGACCCCAGTCCCTCGGGGAACGATCCGGCAACGCCGGACGTCTATCGGGGTACAGAGGGGACGTCCTGGGCGCTTCCCGGGCGAGTCGTACACCCGGCGGGGCGCCACCCCGGGGATCACCTACTCCTCACGCCGGAGTGGCCGGGCCGGGGCTCGTCCTTGGGGAGGAGCGCATCGCTTCCCGAACGGTGCGGTAATGGTGGCAGGGCCCGTACTGTGGGTTCTGTCGCAGGATCGGTGAGCTGGAGTCCGTCAGAAGGGGGCGCGCGAAGCCCATGAGCGGTGTCATGAAGCGTATGGGGATGATCTTCCGCGCGAAGGCGAACAAGGCCCTTGACCGGGCCGAGGACCCGCGCGAGACCCTCGACTACTCGTACCAGAAGCAGCTGGAGCTGCTCCAGAAGGTGCGGCGCGGGGTCGCCGACGTGGCGACCTCCCGCAAGCGCCTGGAGCTCCAGCTCAACCAGTTGCAGCAGCAGTCCGGGAAGCTGGAGGACCAGGGCCGCAAGGCCCTCGCGCTCGGCCGGGAGGACCTCGCCCGCGAGGCGCTGTCCCGCCGCTCCGCCCTCCAGCAGCAGGTCACGGACCTGGAGACGCAGCACGCCACCCTCCAGGGCGAGGAGGAGAAGCTGACCCTCGCGGCCCAGCGCCTCCAGGCCAAGGTGGACGCCTTCCGTACGAAGAAGGAGACCATCAAGGCCACCTACACCGCGGCCCAGGCGCAGACCCGCATCGGGGAGGCGTTCTCCGGCATCTCCGAGGAGATGGGCGACGTGGGCATGGCGATCCAGCGGGCCGAGGACAAGACGGCCCAGCTCCAGGCGCGGGCCGGCGCCATCGACGAGCTGCTCGCCTCCGGCGCGCTGGACGACCAGTCCGGCATGGCCAAGGACGACATCCAGGCCGAGCTGGACCGCCTCTCCGGCGGTTCGGACGTGGAGCTGGAGCTCCAGCGGATGAAGGCCGAGCTGGCCGGCGGCTCCTCCGGCGGCCAGCAGGCCATCGAGGGCGGGACGGCCGGTCAGCAGGCTCGGCAGCAGCCGCAGGACACCCCCCGCTTCGACAAGCAGTAGCCCGCCGCCGGGACCCGCGCCGAGGAGGCCGTAGTGATCGTACGGATCATGGGTGAGGGCCAGGTGAGGCTGGACGACTCCCGCTTCCCTGAGCTGAACAAGCTGGACGACGAACTGCTCGCCGAGGTCGAGGGCGGTGACGAGGAGGGCTTCCGGCGCACCCTGCACGCCCTGCTGGAAGCCGTCCGGAAGCTGGGCACCCCGCTCCCGGACGACTCCCTGGAGCCCTCCGAGCTGATCCTGCCCGCCCCGGACGCCACCGTGGCGGAGGTCCGGGAGATGCTCAGCGACGACGGGCTGATCCCCGGCTGATCAGCCCAGCGTGAAGAAGGTCGAGCGGGACTTCTGCCACTCCGGGTGGGTGAGGTCCTTGGCCTGGGTGCCGTCGCCGTAGAGGTCGGCGCTGCCGTCGTCGGTGATGAGCTGGACCCGGCCGCCGGGCACGTCCAGGTCGGGCACCGACACCACGGACTCCCAGCCGCCCGCGTCCGCCGTGGGCAGGTCCAGCACCTTCACCGGCTGGTGCCCGGCCACCCCGTCCCAGCGGTACAGGGCGTAGGGCGCGCTGTTGTCCTCGGCCGCCCAGGACCCGGCGACGATCAGGTACTGCCCCTTGTCGTTCCGGCGCAGATCCCGCACCGAAAGACCGCCGAGGTCCAGCTCGACCGGGGTGCCGAAGGCCGCCTTCGTGCCGCGGACCACCTGGTCCATGTTGGTCACCGGCACGAGCAGCGCCTTCCCGCCCTCGCTCGGCGGCACCAGCGGGGCGCGGAAGCTGACGTAGGCGGTGGTGGTGGAGCCGGGTGCGAACTCCAGGCCCTCCACGTTGAAGCCGTCCACCTGCTTCGGGGTCTGGCCGTCGGCGGTGGCCGCCGCGAAGCCGTACCGGTCGCCGTTCGCGTGGTCCCAGGCCACCAGGTCGTCCCGCAGCCGGTGCCCGGCGGTGCCGAAGGCCACCGAGGTCGCGGCGCCGGAGCCGGAGAGGGTGGTGGTGAAGACCGTGTTCCGGTCCGCCTTGTACACGCCGTCCTTGTTGTTGCCGAGCGAGCCGGTCCAGTACACGGTGTTCCCGACGCGGGCCGCGCCCTCGATGTCGACCTCCTTGGTGGCGCCCAGCGCGGAGGACAGGTTCCAGCTCCTCACCGGCGCGCCCGAGGCCGAACCGTCGTACAGGCGCAGGGTGTTGTCCTCGTCGTTGGCCACCAGGACGTAGCCGCCCCCCACGTCCACGGCGGCGGAGGCGTCCGAGGCGCCGGTGAGGTACCGGGCGTCGGCCGCGTGCTGGACGGCGGGGGAGGCCGCGTAGTGCAGGGTCGTGGTGGCGGACTTGCCGTCGGTGCCGGTCACCTTGAGCGTGAGGTCGGCGTACCCCTGGGCGCGGGCGGTCACCGCGACCGTACGGCTGCCGCCGGTGCCGGTGACCCGGACGTCCCCGGTGCCCGCCACCGCGCTCCGGCTGCTGCTGGACGCCGTCACCGTCAGCCCCGAGGCGTCGGCGCCGCTCTGCGCCACGGTCACGGTGACCACCGGGTCGCCACTCGCGCCGACGGCGCCGGACAGGTAGGCGGTCGAGAGCCTGATCGTCGGAGTGCCGGTGGACGCCGCGTGCACCGTGGCGGCCGGGCCGAGCACCGCCAGCAGGGCCACGGCGGTGGCGGTGGGGAGGAGACGGGAGGCGGGAGGGCGCACGGTCACTGCCTTTCGACGACGACGCATCCGGTCCGGGCGGCCCGCATGCCGACGAGAAGGCTCGGGCCGCCCGGCCAACGGCGGGCGTCCGCCACGGGTATCCCCGGCGAACACCGCCCGACACCTGACGGGCTGTTCTCCGCCCGTCCCGGTCGTCCCTTACCCGGACTTTCCCGGCGACCCGTACTGTTCACCGGGTGAGCACTCTCCGACGCGCCCGGTACCAGTTCAAGGCGCACCCCCTCACACTCGACGCGGTCATCGCGGCGGCCGTGCTGCTGTGCATGATCAGCAGTGCCTTCGCCGCACCGGACGGCGACCACGGCGTGGACTGGGGCGCCCGGCCGCCGGGCGTGGTGAGCCTGCTGCTGATGGTCCTGGCCGCCGCCGCCCTCGTGCTGCGCCGCCGCTCCGCGCTCGCCGTACTGGCCGCCACCGGCACCTTCGCGCTGATCGAGTGCGTCACCGGCGACCCCCGCGCCCCCGTGGCGATGACCACCGTCATCGCCCTGTACACCGTCGCCTCCACCACCGACCGGGCCACCACCTGGCGGGTCGGCCTGCTCACCATGACCGTGCTGACGGCCGCCGCCATGCTCGCCGGGCCACTGCCCTGGTACGCGCAGGAGAACGTCGCCCTCGTCGCCTGGACCGGCATCGGCGCCACCGCGGGCGACGCCGTCCGCAGCCACCGCGCCTTCGTCCAGGCCATCCGGGAGCGCGCCGAACGCGCCGAGCGCACCCGTGAGGAGGAGGCCCGGCGCCGGGTCGCCGAGGAACGGCTGCGCATCGCCCGCGAACTGCACGACGTGGTCGCCCACCACATCGCTCTGGTCAACGTGCAGGCGGGCGTGGTCGCCCATGTCATGGACCGGCGCCCCGACCAGGCCAAGGAGGCCCTCGCGCACGTCCGCGAGGCCAGCCGCTCCGCGCTGGACGAACTGCGCGCCACGGTCGGCCTGCTCCGCCAGTCCGACGACCCCGCCGCGCCCACCGAACCCGCCTCCGGCCTCGGCCGCCTCGACGAACTCGCCGGCACCTTCCGCAACGCCGGACTCCCCGTCCAGGTGGCCCGCGCCGACCAGGACACCGAACTCCCGGCCGCCGTCGACCTGGCCGCCTACCGGATCGTCCAGGAGGCCCTCACCAACGCCCAGAAGCACGCCGGGACCGGCGCCAAGGCCGAGGTCAGCGTCGTACGGGTCGGGCCGAACATCGAGGTCACGGTGCTGGACGACGGCGCCGGGGCCACCGGGGCGACCGGCACCGGCGGCGGGCACGGGCTGCTCGGCATGCGCGAGCGGGTCACCGCGCTCGGCGGCACCCTGACCACCGGCCCCCGGTACGGCGGCGGCTTCCGCGTCCATGCCATCCTGCCGGTCCAGACCCGCGCCGGGGCCGAGAGGAAGCCCGTATGACCATCCGCGTCCTGCTCGCCGACGACCAGGCGCTGCTGCGCAGCGCGTTCCGGGTGCTGGTCGACTCCGAGCCCGGCATGGCCGTGGTGGGCGAGGCGTCCGACGGCGCCGAGGCGGTCCGACTGGCCAAGGAGTGCGCCGCCGACGTCGTCCTGATGGACATCCGGATGCCCGGCACCGACGGCCTGGCCGCCACCCGCATGATCGGCGCCGACCCGGCCCTGGCCCACGTCCGCGTGGTCATCCTGACCACCTTCGAGGTCGACGACTACGTGGTACGGGCGTTGCGCGCGGGCGCCGCCGGGTTCCTCGGCAAGGGCAGCGAGCCGGAGGAGCTGCTGACCGCGATCCGGCTCGCCGCCAGCGGGGAGGCGCTGCTGTCCCCGGCCGCCACCAAGGGCCTGATCGCCCGCTTCCTCGCCCAGTCCGACGCCCCCGCCCCCGATCCGGCCCGGCTGGCCAGGCTCGACGCGCTCACCGTCCGGGAGCGCGAGGTGCTCGTGCTGGTGGCCGGCGGCCACTCCAACGACGAGATCGCCGAGCGGCTGGAGGTCAGCCCGCTCACCGTGAAGACCCACGTCAACCGGGCCATGGCCAAGCTGGGCGCCCGCGACCGGGCCCAGCTCGTCGTCACCGCCTACGAGTCCGGGCTGGTCCGCCCGAGGTCGGACTGAGCTCCGGCCGCCCTACTGCGCGGGGAGTACCGGCCCGCCCCGGAAATGGACCTGGGGGCTACGGGTCGGCCCCCGAGGATGGACCAGGGTGTGGGGTGGGCGCACAGACGCGTCCCGCCGCAGCTTCTGCCGCTCACAGAAGAGAGACCCTCTCCCATGTCCTGGCTGTCCCGTTTCAGCCTCGCGCAACGGGCCCTGATCGGCCTGATGTCGCTCATCGCGCTGGTCTTCGGACTCATCGCGATACCCCAGATCAAACAGCAACTGCTGCCCACCATCGACCTGCCCATGGTCTCGGTGATCGCCCCCTACCAGGGCGCCTCGCCCGACGTGGTGGAGAAGCAGGTCGTCGAGCCCATCGAGGACAGCCTCCAGGGCGTCGACGGCGTCACTTCCGTCACCTCCACCGCCAGCGAGGGCAACGCCGTGATCATGGCGTCCTTCGACTACGGCAACGACACCAAGCGGCTCGTCACCGACGTCCAGCAGGCCGTCAACCGGGCCCGCGCCCAGCTCCCGGACACCGTCGACCCCCAGGTCGTCTCCGGCTCCACGGACGACATGCCGACCGTGGTGCTCGCCGCGTCCTCCGGCACGGACCAGCAGGCGCTGGCCGACAAGCTGGACCGTACGGTCGTCCCCGCGCTGAAGGACATCGACGGTGTCGGCCGGGTCCAGGTCACCGGTGTGCGCGACCTCCAGGTCGCCGTCACCCCGGACGACGCCAAGCTCGCCAAGGCGGGTCTCAGCCCGGCCGCGCTCATCCCGGCGCTCCAGGCGGGCGGCGCGTCCGTCCCGGCGGGCTCCTTCGACGAGAACGGCGCCAACCGCACCGTGCAGGTCGGCGGCGGCTTCACCTCGCTGGAGGAGATCAGGAACCTGCGCGTCGCGGGCCAGGGCGGGGCTGGGCCCGTACGCCTCGCCGACGTGGCGACCGTCGCGGAGCGGCCGGCCCCGGCCGACTCGCTGACCCGTACGGACGGCAAGCCCAGCCTCGCCGTCAACGTCACCATGGACCACGACGGCAGCGCGGTCGCCATCTCCGACGCCGTGGAGGACCAGCTTCCGAAGCTGCGGGCCGACCTCGGCAAGGACGCCAGGCTCACGGTCGTCAGCGACCAGGGGCCGGAGGTGTCCAAGGCCATCGACGGCCTCACCACCGAGGGCGCGCTCGGCCTGCTGTTCGCCGTGCTGATCATCCTGGTCTTCCTGGCCTCGGTCCGCTCCACGCTGGTCACCGCGGTCTCCATCCCGCTCTCCGTGGTGCTGGCGCTGCTGGTGCTGTGGACGCGCGGTCTCTCGCTGAACATGCTCACGCTGGGCGCGCTGACCATCGCCATCGGCCGGGTCGTGGACGACTCGATCGTGGTGCTGGAGAACATCAAGCGGCACCTGGGCTACGGCGAGGAGCGCAAGGAGGCCATCCTCGGCGCCGTCCGCGAGGTCGCCGGCGCGGTCACCTCCTCCACCCTCACCACGGTCGCCGTCTTCCTGCCGATCGGCCTGGTCGGCGGCATGGTGGGCGCACTGTTCGGCTCGTTCAGCATCACCGTGACGGCCGCCCTGCTGGCCTCGCTGCTGGTGTCGCTGACCGTGGTGCCGGTGCTGTCGTACTGGTTCCTTCGCGCCCCCAAGGGCACCCCCGAGGACGCCGAGGAGGCCCGCCGCCGGGCCGAGGAGAAGGAGGCCAACAGCCGCCTCCAGCGCCTCTACGTCCCCGTGCTGCGGTTCGCCACCCGGCGCCGGCTGGTCAGTCTGCTGATCGCGGTCGTCGTGCTGTTCGGAACCTTCGGGATGGCCGGGCTGCTGAAGACCAACTTCTTCGACCAGGGCGAGCAGCAGGTGCTCACCGTCAAGCAGAAGCTGAAGCCCGGCACCAGCCTCGCCGCGACCGACGCGCAGGCCCGGCGGGTGGAGAAGCTGCTCGGCGGGATCGACGGCATCAAGGACTACCAGGTCACCGTCGGCTCCTCCGGCTTCATGGCCGCCTTCGGCGGCGGCACCGACACCAACCAGGCGTCGTACCAGGTCATGCTGAAGGACTCCGGCTCCGCCGCCGACGTGCAGCGCCAGCTGGAGGACGGGCTGAAGAAGCTGGACGGGGCGGGCACCGTCACCGTCTCGGCGGGCGCGGCCTTCGGCAACCAGGACCTCAGCGTCGTGGTCAAGGCCGCCGACCCCGCGACCCTGCGCACGGCGGCCGAGAAGGTGCGCTCCACCGTGGCCGGTCTTGACGACGTCACCGACGTCACCAGCGACCTCGCGCAGAGCGTGCCGCGCATCTCGGTGCGGGCGGGCGCCAAGGCGGCCGCCGCCGGGTTCGACCAGCAGAAGCTCGGCGCGGCGGTCGCGCAGGCGGTGCGCGGTGTCCCGGCGGGCAAGGCCGTCCTGGACGACACCGAGCGCGACATCGTCGTACGGTCCGCCCACCCGGCCGCCACGCTGGCCCAGCTGAAGAGCCTGCGGCTCGGTGCGGTGAAGCTCGGTGACATCGCCACCGTGAAGCTGGTCGACGGGCCGGTGTCCATGACCCGGATCGACGGTCAGCGCGCGGCGACCGTCACGGCCAAGCCGACCGGGGACAACACCGGCGCGGTCAGCGCCCAGCTCCAGTCGAAGATCAAGGCCCTGAAGCTCCCGGCGGGCGCCACGGCCGAGATCGGCGGGGTCTCCTCCGACCAGGACGACGCCTTCAAGAACCTGGGTCTGGCCATGCTGGCGGCCATCGCCATCGTGTTCATGCTGTTGGTGGCGACGTTCCGCTCGCTGGTCCAGCCGCTGATCCTGCTGGTCTCCATCCCGTTCGCGGCCACCGGAGCGATCGGCCTGCTCATCCTCACCGGCACCCCGATGGGCGTCCCGGCGATGATCGGCATGCTGATGCTCATCGGCATCGTGGTCACCAACGCGATCGTGCTGATCGACCTGATCAACCAGTACCGCACGCAGGGGTACGGGGTCGTCGAGGCCGTCGTGGAAGGCGGCCGCCACCGGCTCCGCCCGATCCTCATGACCGCCCTGGCGACGATCTTCGCCCTCCTCCCGATGGCGCTCGGCGTCACCGGCGAGGGCGGCTTCATCGCCCAGCCGCTGGCGGTCGTGGTGATCGGCGGCCTGATCACCTCCACCCTCCTGACGCTCCTCCTCGTCCCGACGCTGTACGCGATGGTGGAGCTGCGCAAGGAGCGCCGAGCGGCGAAGAAGGCGGCGAAGCGGGTTCCGGAGACCGAGCCGAGCGGCTCGGACGAGCCGGAGAAGGCCGGAGTCTGACCGGCACCACACGGGCAAAGGCCCGTCGGACACCCACGAGGTGTCCGACGGGCCTTTGTCGTACGGGGGGAAACCTACGGCAGCGCCAGCATCCGCTGCAGCGCCAGCTTGGCGAAGGCCTCCGTCTCGCGGTCGACCTCGATGCGGTTGACCAGGTTGCCCTCGGCCAGGGACTCCAGGGTCCAGACGAGGTGGGGGAGGTCGATGCGGTTCATGGTGGAGCAGAAGCAGACCGTCTTGTCGAGGAAGACGATCTCCTTGCCCTCGGGCGCGAACCGGTTGGCCAGCCGCCGGACGAGGTTCAGCTCGGTGCCGATGGCCCACTTGGAGCCGGCCGGGGCAGCCTCCAGGGTCTTGATGATGTACTCCGTGGAGCCGACGTAGTCCGCCGCGGCCACGACCTCGTGCCGGCACTCGGGGTGCACCAGGACGTTCACGCCGGGCACCCGCTCGCGCACGTCCTCGACCGACTCCAGGCTGAAGCGACCGTGCACGGAGCAGTGCCCGCGCCACAGGATCATCTTCGCGTCCCGGAGCTGCTCGGCGGTGAGTCCGCCGTTCGGCTTGTGCGGGTTGTAGAGGACGCAGTCCTCCAGGGACATCCCCATGTCCCGGACGGCGGTGTTGCGTCCGAGGTGCTGGTCGGGCAGGAACAGCACCTTCTCGCCCTGCTGGAAGGCCCACTCCAGTGCCCGCTCGGCGTTGGAGGAGGTGCAGATGGTCCCGCCGTGCTTGCCGGTGAACGCCTTGATGTCCGCGGAGGAGTTCATGTACGACACCGGCACGACCTGCTCGGCGACGCCCGCCTCGGTCAGCACGTCCCAGCACTCCGCGACCTGCTCGGCCGTGGCCATGTCGGCCATCGAGCAGCCGGCCGCGAGGTCCGGCAGGACGACCTTCTGGTCGTCGGTGGTGAGGATGTCCGCCGACTCGGCCATGAAGTGCACACCGCAGAACACGATGTACTCGGCGTCCGGACGGGCGGCCGCGTCACGGGCCAGCTTGAAGGAGTCACCGGTGACGTCCGCGAACTGGATGACCTCGTCCCGCTGGTAGTGGTGGCCGAGGACGAAGACCTTGCTGCCGAGCTTCTCCTTGGCCGCGCGGGCGCGCGCCACGAGGTCCGGGTCGGACGGCTCGGGCAGATCGCCGGGGCATTCGACGCCCCGCTCGCTCCTCGGGTCGGCCCCGCGGCCGAGCAGCAGCAGGGCGAGCGGAGACGGCTGTACGTCGAGCTGCGGGGTCTGGGCGGTGGTCACGGCACCTACCCTTTCTACTTTTCGTCTAACTGACGTTATCTATCATAACCGCTTCACGTCACTTTGACGACGGCCATTGCGTCCATGTGACGTGAATCCCGGCTTCTCCGGCACCGGGCCGCTGCCTCCTCTTCCGCCCGTGTGCGAGCATGAAGTGAGAGCGAAACGCGGCCAGACGGACCGCCCGGCCCGGAATGAATCGGCCGGCGCGCCGGTTGCACTGGTCGGAAAGCAGTCTCCGTACAACTTGGGAGAGATGTAGATGTCCGTATCGGACGAGACCAGCACCGTCACCGACGGCATCATCGTGACCGACGCCGCCGCGGCCAAGGTCAAGGCGCTGCTCGACCAGGAAGGCCGGGACGACCTCGCCCTGCGGGTGGCCGTCCAGCCCGGCGGCTGCTCCGGTCTGCGCTACCAGCTCTTCTTCGACGAGCGCTCGCTCGACGGCGACGTCGTGAAGGACTTCGACGGCGTCAAGGTCGTCACCGACCGCATGAGCGCCCCGTACCTGGGCGGCGCCACGATCGACTTCGTGGACACGATCGAGAAGCAGGGCTTCACGATCGACAACCCGAACGCGACGGGCTCCTGCGCCTGCGGCGACTCCTTCAGCTAGAACCGGCCCCACAGCCGCGACACGACGGCGGCGGCCCCTCCAGGCGAGGGACCGCCGCCGTCGTCGTGTGCGGAGGTGTCAGCGGGACAGCGGGCTCTGCTCCGCCTCCGGCACCCGGTCGCCGTCGGCGCCGACCACCGCGCGGTCCCCGAGGGGGGCGTCCAGAGTGACGGTCCGGACGTACTCCTTGCCGATCGCGACGCAGTTGCCCGGCCGGCGCTGCTCGGTGACCGTGACCGTCACCCGGCCCGCGCTCTCCCGCGCCGCCGCGCGGTACTCGGCGCACACCCCGCCCAGGAAGCGCACGGTCAGCTTCCGGCCCTCGGCGCGGTAGCCCGCCACCGTCACCCCCCGCTCCTTCGGCGCCTCGGCCGACGGGGTGGGGGAACCGAGGTACGTGGGGTCGACCGCCGGATGCGCCACCGTGAAGGCGCCGCGGGCCGCCGAGCCGCGCACCTCGAACAGCCAGGACGGTACGAGGGCCTGGCGGCCGTCCACCGACTGCGCGGCCAGTCCGAACACCGCCTTCTCGACCGTCACCGCATCGCCCTTCGGCGCGGCGGGGGAGCCGGTGGACGCTCCGCACGGCTGCTCCAGGCGGTCCTTCAGCGGCACCGGGCTCGCGCACCCGCCGATGCCCATCCGGTGGCCACCGGCGGGCTGCTCGTTCATCAGCTTCACCGTGTCGGCCGCGCCCAGCACCGGGTAGGTGTCGCCCTTCGTGAGCCGCGCCAGCATGCCGTGGCCGCCGACGATGTCGCCCTTCTCGTCCACGGTCAGACCGGTCGTCCAGCCGTAGGTGGGCAGACCGTCCACCACCGGGTCGGCGTTCACCACCCGACGGCCGCCCATCACCTGGCTCGCGTCGATCTTCGCGTCGTCCTGTCCCAGCGCCTTCAGCACCGGCCGGGCCACCCGCTCCGCCTCCGCCGCGCCGACCGGCTCGTCCGCCGGGGCGGCGGGGTCCTGCGCACAGACGGTGATCTTGCGGCAGTTGTCGGTGCCGGGCGCGTCACGCGTGTACGACCAGTCCGCGCCGGTGACCCGCAGGACCGGCCCGCCCTCCCGCTCGCCGGCCCGCCAGCCGACGCCGTCGGCCACGGGCGTGCCGTCGATCCCCCACGCCTCGGCCAGGCGGGCGACCTCGTCCTTGCCGGCCT
>NZ_MUNH01000393.1:390-8119 GCF_002154615.1 Streptomyces recifensis | reverse complement strand
CCGCAGCAGCCGGGCTACGGCTATCCCGCCCAGCCGCCCACGGTCGTGGCGGGTGGCGACATCCGTGCCAGGGAGAACCGCGCCATCGCGCTGATCGTCCTCGCGGCCGTCGTCGCCATCGGCCTGATCATCGGCTCCGGCGTCTGGTACTCCCGGTCCTCGGACGGAGGCGGCGGCAGCACGCGCGCCGGGGGCGACAAGAACGGCACCGGCACCGCGACCGGCGGCAAGGAGAAGGTGCCGGACAACCCGGCCGCCGACGTCCTGTTCAAGGTCCCGCAGCCCAAGACGGAGGAGAACGTCGTCACCACGCCGGGCTCCTGGCTGAGCGCCGGCGTCTACGCCAAGAGCGGCATCGCCGAGATCACCGGTTACGACCCGGCCGACGGCCACAAGAAGTGGACGCTGAAGCTTCCCGGCCCCATCTGCGCGGCCACCGAGCACGTCACCGCCGACGGCCGCACCGGCATCGTCTACCAGCCCTCGATGCCGACCAAGACCAGCCGCCCCGGCTGCACCCAGGTCGCGGGCATCGACGTCCGGGCCGGCACCAGGCTGTGGACCAAGTCGATCGGCACGGGTGAGTTCGCCACCACGTTCCAGAACGTCACCGTCGCCGGGAAGACCGTCGCGGTCGGCGGTCTCCGCGGCGGCGCGGCCTACGACATCGGCACCGGCAAGGTGCTCTGGCAGCCCAAGCCCGGCGACGACTGCGACGACGTCGGCTACGGAGGCGGCACCAGGCTGGTCGCGGTCCGCAAGTGCGGCGGCTACGGCGACCGCACCCTCAGCATCCAGAACGTCGACCCCACCTCGGGCAAGGTGATCTCCGAGTACAAGATGGGCGCCGGCATCGAGTACGCCGGCATCGTCTCCACCGACCCGCTGGTGGTGGGCGCGGACGCCGGGCACAGCGCGAGCGGCGGCAGCGGGGTCTCGGACTACTTCTCCATCGACGGCCGCACCGGCAGGCTGCTGGCCCGTATCCCCGTCTCGGGCGACACCTACGACGGCGAGTGCGACACCATCACCCTCATCGAGGAGTGCAAGGGCGTCACCGCGGGCCAGGGCAAGCTGTACCTGGCGACCAAGGAGCACAGCAGCGGCGGCAAGAGCAAGCTCAGCCGCACCAACGAGGTCGTCGCCTTCGACCTCGCCACCGGCAAGCAGACCGGCCAGCGCGCCGCGGCCGGCGAGGACTACACGCTGTTCCCGCTGCGCATGGACGGCGGCAACCTGATCGCGTACAAGAACCCGCCGTACGACAAGGGGGGCCAGATCGTCAGCATCGACGGGGCGAGCTTCACGTCCACGACGCTGATGGAGCTGCCCGCCGACCAGGCCGACCGCGCCCTGCAGACCGGTCTCCAGCCCAGCTTCTCGGAGTACCGGTACAGCCAGGGCAGGCTGTTCATGGCGGCGCCGAACGCGGCCAAGCCGCTCGGGAACTTCGACAAGGACAAGAACTGCGTGGTCGCCTTCGGCACCCGCGACTGAGCGAAGCCCGCACGGCAGGCGCCCCGAGCGTGTAACTTCCGGGACATCGGAGGGACTGGGGGGTTGCTCTATGGGAGTGCGGCTCATGGTCGTCGACGACCACCGCCTGCTGGCGGAGGCGTTGGCGTCGGCGCTGAAGCTGCGCGGGCACCGGGTGCTCGCGGCGGCGGCGCCGGCCGCGGGCGCGGCCGAGCTGGTGATATCGCGCGCCCCCGAGGTGTGCCTGCTGGGCACCGCGGCACCCGCCGAGCCGGGCGCGTTCGACCCGGTGGCCCGCATCAAGCGGGAGCGCCCGCAGGTGGCCGTCCTGGTCCTCGGCCCGGTCCCGTCCCCGCGCGGCATCGCGGCCGCCTTCGCGGCGGGCGCCGCCGGGTACGTACGGCACGACGAGCGCATCGAGGGGGTCGAGCGGGCCATCCTGAAGGCCCGTGCCGGTGAGGCCGCCGTCGCCCCCCAGCTGCTCCAGGGCGCCTTCGCCGAGCTGCTGAACCCGGCCGTGCAGCCCGACGACGAGGGTCAGCGGCTGCTCAGGCTGCTCACCCCGCGCGAGGTGGAGGTGCTGGTCCGGGTCGCCGACGGCGAGGACACCCGGCTGATCGCGGCCGGCATGGGGATAGCGCCCAGCACCGCCCGTACCCACGTGCAGCGGGTGCTGATGAAGCTGGGCGTCGGCTCCCGGCTGGAGGCGGCCGCCCTCGCGGCCCGCACCGGCCTGCTGGACCGCGCCGGCGGTGCCCCGCACACGACGGAGCCGGAGCTGTAGGCCCACAGCTCCGGCTCCGGCCCGGTCACGCGCGTGGCTAGTGCACGGGCTCCTCGTCGCCCGCGTCCTCGGCGGGCAGCGGCGGCGGGGTCGGCCGCAGCTTCAGCCAGGCCAGGAAGAACACGCCGAGGATCAGCATGCCGATGCCGGTCCACAGGTTGATGTTGACGCCCTCGGCCTTGTCGATCGCGGCCTGGGAGTCGGTGATGCCGGTGATCGTGACGATGACGCCGTACAGCACGAACAGGCCGCCGATGATGCGCCGCAGGTCGAAGATGCGGGCCGCGGTGGCGGACTTGCCCTCCAGCTCGGTGACCTCGCGCTGGACGTCGTGCTCCGTCGCGCCGTGCTCGGGGCGGGGGGATTCGTCGGTCATGGTTTCCTCATCCTCCCGCGATCAGAACGAGAACGGGATGTAGCAGGCGGCGGCCAGGACGACCGCGCCCCAGCCGAGCAGGGCGGGCTTGCGGTACCAGGCGTCGTCGCCCTCGGCGGGTGCCTCGGTCATGCCCGGCGACGTGGTGCCGTAGACCAGGCCCTGGAGTTCCTCGGCCGGCTTGGGCTTGGTGAACAGCGACACCGCGACCATCACGACCGCGCCCGCGACGAAGCCCGCGATGGCGGAGACGAAGTTGGCGCCCTGGTCGGAGGGGATCGAGATGATGCCCTCCTTGTAGAACACGAAGTAGTTCACCATCGCGGTCGCGGTACCGGCGAGCAGGCCCCAGAAGCCGGACTTGGCCGAGGCGCGCTTCCAGAACATGCCGACGATGAAGACCACGAACATCGGGACGTTGAAGAAGGAGAACAGCGTCTGGAGGTAGCTCATGATGTTCGAGAACGACGACGCCAGGAAGGCCGTACCGACCGACGCGGCGACACCGATCACGGTGATCCAGCGGCCGAAGCGGACGTAGTAGGCGTCCTCCTGGCCCGGCTTCACGTAGCGGGCCCAGATGTCGGTGGTGAACACCGTGTTGAAGGACGACACGTTGGCCGCCATGCCCGCCATGAACGCGGCGAGCAGACCGGTGACCGCGATGCCGAGCACGCCGTTGGGCAGCAGCTCCTGCATCAGGTAGGGGATCGCGTCGTTGTACTGGAGCCCGGAGCCGGGCTGGCCGATCTTCGGGACCAGGGCGGCGGCGACCAGGCCGGGGATCATCACCAGGAAGACGATGAAGATCTTCGGGTAGGCCGCGATCAGCGGGGTGCGCTTGGAGGCGGAGAGGTTCTTCGCGGACAGCGCGCGCTGCACCTCGGCGAAGTTGGTCGTCCAGTAGCCGAAGGACAGCACGAAGCCGAGGCCGAGCACGATGGTCAGCCAGTTGGCGCCCAGCGGGTTGGCGCTGCCGATGCCGGTGCCGCCCCAGGCGGTGGTGAAGTTGTGGCCGTGGGCCGCGTCCAGCTTGTGGGTCAGGCCGTCCCAGCCGCCGGCCTTCTTCAGGCCGAGGATGGTGATCGGGATGAGGGCGGCCAGGATCACGAAGAACTGGAGCACCTCGTTGTAGATCGCCGAGGAGAGACCGCCCAGCGTGATGTAGCCGAGCACGAAGGCGCCCGCCACCACGATGGCCACCCACTGCGGCCAGCCGAGCAGGGCCTCCACCACGATCGCCAGCGCGTACAGGTTCACGCCCGCGATCAGGATGGCGGCGAAGGCGAACAGGATCGAACTGAGCAGGTGGGCGGCCTTGTCGAAGCGCAGCAGCAGGAACTCGGGGACCGAGCGGACCTTGCTGCCGTAGTAGAAGGGCATCATCACCAGGCCGAGGAAGACCATGGCCGGGATGGCGCCGATCCAGTACCAGTGCACGGTGTACGCGCCGTACTGGGCGCTGTTGGCCGCCATGCCCAGGATCTCGGTGGCCGCCAGGTTCGCCGAGATGAAGGCGAGGCCGGTGATCCAGGCGGGCAGCGAGCGTCCGGAGAGGAAGAAGTCCAGGCTGGTCTTCACCGAGCGGCGGGCCGCGAAGCCGATGCCGAGAACCACGACGAAGTAGATGGCCAGGATCGTGTAGTCGAGCCAGTTGGTGGGGAGCCGTAGCTCCGCCGCCAGATAGCTGGGGCCCGCCGCCAGGGGCGCGGGTCCGGTCGGGGGGGTCTGCATGAGAACTCGCTTCGTTGCGCGAACTGATCCAGAGCGGAACCTACGCCGCGGCGTTCATTATTTGAACAGTTCTGTTGGGGATCTTTGTTCGATTGTGATCGTGCACTGCGTTGTCGGGTTGTGGTTTGTTATGTTTGATTGTGTTGAGTGAGAGCGAGGAGTCCGGCGTGAAGAAGACCTCGACCCGGCTGGCCGACGGGCGTGAGCTGGTCTACTACGACCTGCGGGACGACACCGTCCGCGAGGCGGTGGACCGGCGGCCGCTGGAGCCCACGGTCACCGCCTCCGAGATCCGCCGGGACCCGCTGCTGGGCGACTCGGTGGCCGTCGCCTCCCACCGCCAGGGCCGCACCTACCACCCCCCGGCCGACGAGTGCCCGCTCTGCCCCAGCCGGGACGGGCGGCTCAGCGAGATCCCGGACACCGGCTACGACGTGGTCGTGTTCGAGAACCGTTTCCCCTCCCTCGCCGGGGACTCCGGCCGCTGCGAGGTCGTCTGCTTCACCTCCGACCACGACGCGTCCTTCGCCTCCCTCACCGACGAGCAGGCGCGACTGGTGCTGGAGGCGTGGACCGACCGCACCGCCGAGCTGTCGCATCTGCCCTCCGTCAAGCAGGTCTTCTGTTTCGAGAACCGGGGCGCCGAGATCGGGGTGACGCTGGGTCACCCCCACGGCCAGATCTACGCCTACCCGTTCATCACCCCGCGCACCGCGCTGATGCTCCGCTCGCTCGCCGACCACAAGGCCGAGACCGGCGGGGAGAATCTCTTCGACGCCGTCCTGGGACGCGAACTCGCCGGTGATCGGGTCGTCCTGGAGAGTGAACACTGGGCGGCCTTCGTCCCGTTCGCCGCACACTGGCCCTACGAGGTCCACCTCTACCCCAAGCGCCGGGTGCCCGACCTGCTCGCCCTGGACGAGGCCGCCCGCACAGAGTTTCCCCAGGTCTATCTGGAACTCTTGCGGCGCTTCGACCGGATCTTCGGGCGGCCGGAGGGTGTGGAGGGCGACGAGGCCGTGGCGCCGACGCCGTACATCGCGGCCTGGCACCAGGCGCCGTTCGGCGACCTCCCCGGCTTCGACGGGGTGACGCGGGACGACTTCGCGCTCCACCTGGAGCTTTTCACCATCCGCCGCACTTCCGGCAAGCTGAAGTTCCTCGCGGGTTCCGAGTCCGGCATGAGCGTCTTCATCAACGACGTGCCGCCGGAGCGCGCGGCCGAGCGACTGCGAGAGGTAGCGAGTTCATGAAGTACCTGGTGACGGGTGGCGCGGGTTATGTGGGCAGCGTCGTCGCCCAGCATCTGCTGGAGGCGGGGCACGAGGTCACCGTCCTCGACAATCTCTCCACCGGCTTCCGCGCGGGCGTGCCCGCCGGTGCCGCCTTCGTCGAGGGCGACATCCGCGATGCCGCCAAGTGGCTCGACCCGTCCTACGACGCGGTGCTGCACTTCGCCGCCTTCTCCCAGGTCGGCGAGTCGGTGGTGAAGCCGGAGAAGTACTGGGAGAACAACGTCGGCGGCACCATGGCCCTGCTCGCCGCCATGCGCGAGGCGGGCGTGAACCGGCTGGTCTTCTCCTCCACCGCCGCCACCTACGGCGAGCCCGAGGAGGTCCCGATCCCGGAGTCCGCCCCGACCCGCCCGACCAACCCCTACGGCGCCTCCAAGCTGGCCGTCGACCACATGATCACCAGCGAGGCGCACGCCCACGGCCTGGCCGCCGTCTCCCTGCGCTACTTCAACGTGGCCGGCGCCTACGGCCCTTACGGCGAGCGCCACGACCCCGAGTCCCACCTCATCCCGCTCGTCCTCCAGGTCGCCCAGGGCCGCCGCGAGGCCATCTCCGTCTACGGCGACGACTACCCGACCCCCGACGGCACCTGCGTACGCGACTACATCCACGTCGCCGACCTCGCCGACGCCCATCTGCTCGCCCTCGGCGCCGCGCGCTCCGGCGAGCACCTGATCTGCAACCTCGGCAACGGCAACGGCTTCTCCGTCCGCGAGGTCGTCGAGACCGCCCGTGAGGTCACCGGCCACCCCATCCCCGAGGTCACGGCCCCGCGCCGGGCCGGCGACCCGGCGGTCCTGGTGGCGTCGGCCGAGACCGCACGCGCCACACTGGGGTGGAACCCGTCCCGCGCGGACCTCGCCGGGATCATCGCGGACGCCTGGGAGTTCGCGCGCGACACGCAGAGGGAGCACTAGTGGGGGCACAGCAGGTCCGGGAACGCTTCACCGAGCTGTACGGGGCGGCACCGGAAGGGGTGTGGGCGGCGCCGGGCCGGGTCAACCTGATCGGCGAACACACCGACTACAACGACGGCTTCGTCATGCCGTTCGCTTTGCCGCACCAGGTCACCGCCGCCGTCTCCCGCCGCACCGACGGGGTTCTGCGGCTGCACTCGGCCGACGTCCAGGGCGAGGTCGTCGAACTCGCCCTGGACGGGCTCGCGCCGGGCACCGACGGCGATTGGACCGCCTACCCGGCGGGCGTGGTCTGGGCGCTGCGCGAGGCCGGGCACCCGGTCACCGGTGCCGACGTCCACCTCGCCTCCACCGTGCCGACCGGCGCCGGACTGTCGTCCTCGGCCGCGCTGGAGGTCGTCGTCGCGCTCGCGCTGGACGACCTGTTCGGCCTGGACCTGCCGCGCTGGAAGCTGGCCCGGCTGTGCCAGCGCGCGGAGAACGTCTACGTCGGCGCGCCCACCGGCATCATGGACCAGACCGCGTCGGCCTGCTGCGAGGAGGGCCACGCGCTCTTCCTGGACACCCGCGACCTGTCCCAGCGGCAGATCCCGTTCGACCTGGCCGCCGAGGGCCTGCGTCTGCTGGTGGTCGACACCCGGGTCAAGCACGCCCACAGCGGCGGCGAGTACGGCAAGCGCCGGGCCGGCTGCGAGAAGGGCGCGGCCCTGCTCGGCGTCGACGCCCTGCGCGACGTGGCGTACGACGGGCTGGACGCGGCGCTGGAGCGGCTCGGCTCCGGAGAGGACGCGGCTCAGGTGCGCCGGCTGGTGCGGCACATCGTCACCGAGAACCGGCGCGTGGAGCGGGTGGTGGAGCTGCTGACCTCGGGCGACGTCCGGGCCATCGGGCCGGTCCTCACCGAGGGCCACGCCTCGCTGCGGGACGACTTCCGGATCTCCTGCCCGGAGCTGGACCTCGCGGTCGACACCGCGCTGGCCGCCGGCGCGCTCGGCGCCCGGATGACCGGTGGCGGCTTCGGCGGCTCCGCGATCGCGCTGGCCGAGGCGTCCGCGGTGGACACCCTCACCAAGGCGGTTCAGGAGGCGTTCGCGGCGGCCGGACACACCGCCCCGCGGGTCTTCGAGGCGGTGCCCTCGCCGGGCGC
>NZ_MUNH01000393.1:0-322 GCF_002154615.1 Streptomyces recifensis | reverse complement strand
GTCCAGCAGCCGGGAGCCGAGGCCCGCGCCCCGGTACCGGGCGTCCACCCACAGATACGTGACGTGCAGCCAGCCCGCCCAGGTGTGCCCGACCAGCCCCCCGGCGAGTCCGCCCGCCTCGTCCAGCACCCACACGTGCAGCGGGGTGTGCCGGTCGCCCGGCGAGCCGCGCAGCGCGGCCAGCACCGGGGAGGCCGCCGTGTTGGTGTCCCGCAGCCGGGCGCGCAGCAGATCCCGTCGGTCCTTGTCCACTTCCGTCTCGATCCGAAACATGCGGCACACCATAAACGCGACGGCCGGTCAGTTCCGTCAATCGGCTCCC
>NZ_MUNH01000392.1:0-7671 GCF_002154615.1 Streptomyces recifensis | reverse complement strand
CCCGTAGAGGAATACCGTCACCGCCCCCAGGGCCCACGCGGCCGGTACCTGGACCAGGCACGCGCCCATCACCGCGCCCGGCCGCTCCCCGTACCCCGCCCAGAAGCCGAGCCCGGCGAGCAGCATCAGCAGTGCCTCACCGCCGAAGGCGGTCACCAGGTGGCCCCCCGCCCAGCGGAGGCGGCTGACCGCGCAGGCCAGCAAGGGTTCCGCCCGGCCCGAGGACTCCTCCGAGGGGAGCCGGAGGACCGCCGAGACCACGTACAGCGCGGACACCAGGCCCAGCATGCCGATCATCGCGGAGAGCCACGTGTCCGTGACCCCGGCACGGCCCCCCATCCGCTCCAGGACCGCCCTCGCGCCGGAGTTCCCCGACACGAGGTCCGCCGCACCCTCCGTCAGGCTGCCGTAGATCACGCCGGCCAGGAAGAAACCGGTGCTCCAGCCCAGCAGCGCGCCCCGCTGGAGGCGCCACGCGAGGGCACCCGCGCTGCCCATTCGGCCCACGGCGGGGCCCGGCCGGGTGGGGAGGAAGCTCATGCCGAGGTCGCGGCGGCCGGCCAGGACATAGGCCAGCGCGCCCTGGAGGACACAGGCGAGGACCAGCAGGCCGAGGACCCACCACCGTTCCCCTGCGAACGCCCGGACCTTCTCCAGCCAGCCCAGCGGCGACGCCCACGTCAGCCAGGAAGAAGCCGAATCGCCCGCCGCCCGGAGCACGAAGGCCGCTCCCAGCAGTCCCGAGGTCAGCCCCCGCGCCAGCCGCGCGCTCTGCGTGAGCTGGGCCGCCATCGCGGCCGCCGAAGCGAAGACCAGGCCGACCAGGCCGACAGCCAGCCCTAGCGCGGCCGCGCCCGCCAGGCCCAGTGACGCCAGCCCGGCGATCAGGACGACCGCCAGCATCCCGTTCGCCGCCGCTGACGCCAGCAGCGCGGAACTCAGCGGCGCCCGCCGGCCCACCGCGCCGGAGGCGATCACCTCCAGCCGGCCGCTCTCCTCCTCGTCACGGGTGTGCCGGATGACGATCAGGAGGCTCATCACGGCGGCGAGCAGGCCCGCGTAGACGCCGACCCGCCAGGCGGTCAGGCCGCCCAGGGACTCGTCCAGTACGGGCCCTGTCAGGGCTCGCAGGGAGGCGTTGCCGGCCATCTGTGACCGCAGAGCGGCACGTTCCGCCTCGGTGGCGTACAGCTCTCCGAGGGTCCCCGGCATGGACAGCACCATCAGGGCGTTCACGCCGATCCACACCGGGAGCAGCACCCGGTCCCGCCGCAGCGCGAGGCGGAACAGCACCCCTGTCCCCACCAGCGCGCTCATCGGACAGCCACCTCGGCAGCACCCTCGTAGTGCCGCAGGAACAGCTCCTCCAGCGTCGGCGGAGTGCACGTCAGCGACCGTACCCCCGCCGCGCTCAGCACCCGCAGCACGGAGTCGAGCTCAGCGGTGTCCACCTGGAGCCGCACCCGAGCCCCCCGTACCTCCAGGTCGTGCACCCCGGCCAGCCCGTCCAGGGCCACCGGCGAGGACACATCCGCCCGCACGCTCGTCCGCGTCAGATGCCGCAGCTCCGCAAGCGACCCGCTCTCCATCGTGCGCCCCTTCCGCACGATGCTGACCCGGTCGCACAGGGACTCCACCTCGCTGAGGATGTGCGAGGAGAGCAGGACGGTACGGCCCCGCTCCCGCTCCTCGCGGACACAGCTCTGGAAGACCTCCTCCATCAGCGGATCCAGCCCGGAGGTCGGTTCGTCCAGGATCAGCAGGTCCACCTCGGAGGCGAAGGCGGCGACCAGGGCGACCTTCTGCCGGTTGCCCTTGGAGTAGGTGTGGCCCTTCTTCGTCGGGTCCAGCTCGAAGCGGGCGACGAGTTCGGCACGGCGCCGCGCGTGCAGCCCGCCGCGCAGCCGGCCGTACAGGTCGATGACCTCGCCGCCGGAGAGGCCGCGCCACAGCGTCACGTCCCCGGGGACGTACGCGATGCGCCGGTGGATCTCGACCGCGTCGGCCCATGGGTCGCGGCCGAGGACCTGCACGGCGCCGGAGTCGGCGCGCAGGAGGCCGAGGAGGACGCGGATGGTCGTGGACTTGCCGGCGCCGTTGGGGCCGAGGAAGCCGTGCACCTCGCCGGTCTCCACCTCCAGGTCGAGGCCGGTCAGGGCGGGAGTACGGCCGAAGGACTTGTGCAGCCCCGAGACCGTGAGTGCCTTGGTCATGATTCCGAACGTACGCTTGCTTCAGAAATTTGTGAAGTTAAGGAAGCGTATGAATCGGAGTTAGGGTAAGGGCATGACGGAGCCGAGCGTGGAGAGCGGGGACGGGCGCGATCCGGAGTCGGTGTCGCGGTTCGTGGAGCGGTTCGCGGCGCAGCTGGTGGAAGCGGGGGTGCCCCGCATGCCCGCGCGGGTGTTCGCGGCGCTGCTGTCCTCCGACACGGGGACGCTCACCTCGGCGGAGCTGGGCGAGCTGCTGCGGATCAGCCCGGCTGCCGTCTCCGGCGCGGTGCGGTACCTGTCCCAGGTGCACCTGGTCTCCCGTGAGCGGGAACCCGGTTCGCGGCGCGAGCGCTACCGCGTGCACAGCGACCAGTGGTACGAGGCCCTGACCAGCCGCGAAGCCATCATCAAGCGCTGGGAGGAGGCACTCCGCGAGGGCATCATCAGCCTTGGCCCCGACACCCCCGCCGGTCGCCGCCTCACCGACACCCTCGAGTTCTTCGAGTTCATCGAGAAGGACGTGGGGGGGATCATGGAACGCTGGCGGCGGCACCGCGCGCAGGCGCTCGACCGCGACTGACCCGGGTTTCCCGACTGGATCACCTGAACGTGTGCGACTGGCTACGCTGAGTCTCGGCTGGTCCGGGTCACAAGGAGGGCGCATCATGACGTTGATGACCGAGCGACCGACGATAGGCGGCACCGGGCCCCGGAACTTCGAGGCGTTGCTGAGCGACCTCGACGACCTCGTCGTGCCTGTCGGCTACAAGGCCGAGATCATCAAGGGGAACATCGTCTTGTCGCCGTGGTCCAAGGGTTACCACCACCGGGTGATGGAGCTGGTGTGCCGACAATTGACGCCCGCCCTGCCCGACGGGCACACCATTGGGTCCGCCCCGTTCCTGTACGTCTTTCCCCAGGATGAGCGCGCCTACGGGCCGGACGTCCACGCGGCGCCGCGTCAGCTCTACGAGACGGTCAGCGATCGTCTGGACGGGGAGGCGCTGTCGTTCGTGGCGGAGCTGACCTCGGCATCCACCCGCGACGACGACCTGACGGACAAGGTCGAGGTCTACGGCCGGGCGGGTGTGCCGGTCTACCTGATCCTGGACATGCAGGAGGAGCGGGCCACCGTCCTGTGGACGCCCTCCGCGAAGGGGTACGAGTCGCGCTGCACCCAGCCGTTCGGCGAGAAGCTCTACATCCCCGAGCCGTTCGACTGCCTACTGGACACCAGCGGCTTCCAGGCCCCGCGGTCATCCGGCGGCGCCTGACTCACGGCCCCGGCACCACCAGCCCCCAGGCCCCCTCCGCCACCCGCCAGGTACGCCGCCGCACCGGGCCGGAGGTCTCCGCGTCGGCTCTGTAGTGGAAGTCCTCCCCCGTCACGGTGACCGTGCGGCCGCAGGAGCGGAGGGGGGTGGACTCGGCGCCCAGGGACACCGGGCGGATCTCCACCTCCGCCACGCCCCGCATCCCCGGCGTCACGGACACCGACTCCACTGGACGGTCGAGGTCGATCACCGTGACGCCGTCGATCTCGACCCGGAGCCGGGCCGGGCGGGCGGCGAGGGTGCGGACCAGGGTGCGCAGCCACGGGCGGGTGCCGGCGCCGACCGGCTCGGCGGGGACGGACGCGGGCGGTATGCCGAGGGAGCCGAGCACGACGCCGTCGCTGTCGTCGACCAGGAGGTCCAGCTGCCGGGAGACCCCTTCCAGCACCGCCCGTGCCGAGGCGACCGGCCCTCCCGGCACCCCCAGCGAACGCGCCAGCCCCGCCGATCCGACCGGCACCACCGACAGCGCACATCCGGCCAGCTCGCGATGCCGGTGCAGCAGTGCCACCGCTCGAACAAGTGCCCGATCGTCCCCGACGACCACCGGCCGCCGTGACCCCCGCCGCCCCAGTGCGCGGGCGAATTCCTCCGGCCCGTCCGGCAGGCACACTTTCGCCGTCGCACCCGCGCTGAGCACGTCTTTCGCTATCCGCACGGACTCCCCGTCCGTGTGCCGGGCCATCGGATCGATGATCACAAGGAGCTGATCGGACGTCGCGGAAGTCGCCACCTCGGTCCTGCCTCGCTTCCTCGGGTAGCATCTTTGTGCAAGAGCCCCTTGCGCTATTGCGCCAGGGGCTTCGTCTATTCCGGGGCATCCGGTCCGACGGTCGTGCGGCCAAAGGCGGTCGCGGTGTTAAGCGGTGGTGAACCATACGCCCACATCCCGACCATGGACATGCCCCGCCCGGAAGGGGTGTACGCGCGTGCCCGCACTTGTGCTGCTCGGTGCTCAGTGGGGTGACGAAGGCAAGGGGAAGGCGACCGACCTGCTCGGTGGCTCGGTGGACTATGTAGTGCGCTATCAGGGCGGCAACAACGCCGGCCACACGGTCGTCGTGGGCGACCAGAAGTACGCGCTCCACCTCCTCCCTTCCGGAATCCTCTCCCCAACCTGTACGCCGGTCATCGGCAACGGTGTCGTCGTCGACCCCTCGGTCCTGCTCTCCGAGCTGAGCGGTCTGAACGAGCGCGGCGTCGACACGTCGAAGCTCCTGATCAGCGGTAACGCGCACATCATCACGCCGTACCACGTCAGCATGGACAAGGTGGCGGAGCGCTTCCTCGGCAAGCGCAAGATCGGCACCACCGGCCGGGGCATCGGCCCGACCTACGCCGACAAGATCAACCGCGTCGGCATCCGGGTCCAGGACCTCTACGACGAGTCGATCCTCACCCAGAAGGTCGAGGCGGCGCTCGACGTCAAGAACCAGATGCTCACCAAGCTGTACAACCGCCGCGCCATCGCCGCCGACCAGGTGGTCGAGGAGCTGCTGGGCTACGCGGAGCAGCTCAGGCCGTTCGTCGCCGACACCGTCCTGGTGCTCAACCAGGCGCTGGAGGACGACAAGGTCGTGCTGTTCGAGGGCGGTCAGGGCACCCTGCTCGACATCGACCACGGCACGTACCCCTTCGTCACCTCCTCCAACCCGACCGCCGGCGGTGCCTGCACCGGCGCGGGCGTGGGTCCGACGAAGATCAGCCGGGTCATCGGCATCCTCAAGGCGTACACGACCCGTGTCGGCGCCGGTCCGTTCCCGACCGAGCTGTTCGACGAGGACGGCGAGGCGCTGCGCCGCATCGGTGGCGAGCGCGGTGTCACCACCGGCCGCGACCGCCGCTGCGGCTGGTTCGACGCGGTGATCGCCCGCTACGCGACCCGCGTCAACGGCCTCACCGACTTCTTCCTCACCAAGCTTGACGTGCTCACCGGCTGGGAGCAGATCCCGGTCTGCGTCGCCTACGAGATCGACGGCAAGCGGGTCGAGGAACTCCCCTACTCGCAGAGCGACTTCCACCACGCGAAGCCGATCTACGAGACCCTGCCGGGCTGGTCCGAGGACATCACCAAGGCGAAGTCCTTCTCCGACCTGCCGAAGAACGCGCAGAACTACGTGAAGGCGCTGGAGGAGATGTCCGGCGCGCCGATCTCCGCGATCGGTGTCGGCCCCGGCCGTGACGAGACGATCGAGATCAACTCGTTCCTCTAGGCCGCACGGTCCGTACGTGGGTACGCCCGCCGGTCCGCCCTATGGGCGCGCTCGGCGGGCGTTCCGCGTTCCGGCGCGGTGGAATCTCTCCATGAGCGGCGACCGGGAGAAGTGCGGGGGGCCCTACGGCGAGGTGTCCGAGTGCGGAGACCCCGCGGTGTTCGAGGTGCGGCGGCACAACCGGTCGCCCTTGCAGGTCTGCCCGCTCCACCTCGGCCCGTCCCTGTTGATGGGCTCGGGCGTGCTGTGGCCGCCGGAGATCAGCCTCGTCGCGCGTCCGTGAGGAACGTGGTCCACGCGGTGGGCGTCACGGCGAGGGTGGGGCCATCGGTCTGCTTGGAGTCACGGACGTGGATGGTGGCGGGACGCGTGGGCTGGTGCCAGGTGTAGGCGGCTTCGACGCACTGGCCGCCGCTGTCGTTGCTGTAGCTCGACTTGAACCACCGGAGGGTGCTGGTCATGTCCGCGCTTCTCCCGCCAACTCTCGAAGTAGGCCCACCGAGTCGTCCGGGCTCAGAGCCTGTGATCGGATCTTTGCATACCGGTGTGTCAGGCGGGCTACCTTAACGGGATCGCTGACCAGCGTGCTCTCGTCTTGGCTTTCCAGGTAGACCACGTGGTGGTGCTCGCTGGTGGTGACGAGCACCATCTCGCCTCGGGTACCTGCGTGGGGACCCTTCTCCCCTCGGTTCAGGCGAATCACTTGCAGGCTCACATTGTCCCGCTCGGCGTCCTCGGCGAGAGCGTACAACTGCTCGCTCATGATGTCCCGGCTGCCGATGGTACGAAGGAGCGCTGCTTCGTCAAGGATCAGCTCGATCATGGCAGTTGGCTCAGTGCGGTCAAAGAGAGACCGTCGGGCGATACGGGCATCCACCAGCTCGTCCACCGTCGCGTCAGGGAGCTTGGGGAAGCCGCCAGCGATCAGTGCCCGTGCGTAGTCGGGCGTCTGGAACAGGCCGTCGACCACGTACGTCTGGTACGAGGACAGCGTGACCGCCTCCGCCTCCATCAGGGCGAAGTCCTGGAACTGCGGCGGGTACTTGTCCAGCAGGACGAACTTGCGGGCCATCTCGAAGATGTTCATGCCGTCCCCGAGCACCCGCTCCAGTTCCATCAGCATCTTGTCGCTGGCGGGCTGCGCGCACGTCTCCATCGCGCTGATCGCGGACGCGGTGTAGCCGATGAGGGCGCCCAACTCCTCCTGGGTGAGACCCATCTGCTCACGCCGTGCCTTCGCGAAGGCGGCGACCATGCGTGCCGTCCCGCTCGCCGCCAGCTTGTTCGCCGCTCGCGCCATTGCGATCACCCCCGGACTCAACCGAACTCAACCGGTCTTCAACGATTGCCGCCGACTCCCGACCGTTCCGATGGGTTGACGGAGAGTCATGGAAACCGTAGCGTCGCCTGCCGAAACTGATCGCATGAATACGCAAAGTCACGCGGGCATCCAGTGGGTTCCCGCCATGGGCATCCAACTGCGTCGGGCCGGGGTGCAGTTCGACGCGGTACGGCTGGACGGCGATCGCGGTCGCGCCGTCGCGGACCGGATGGCGCGGATGACCGGGGGCGATCCGGGGCCGGTGGTGGAGTCGGGGAGCGGGCGCAGGTGCGTGTACTTCCTGGTCGCGCCGGGCAGTACCGCGCATCACGCCTGGCCCGCCGGGATCACCCGGCTCACGAGTGGGCCGTACCGGGTGAGCTACATCCCCGTCCCGGCGCTGGACGGGCAGACCTGGCCCCTGGGCTGGCGGTTCCCGCCGACCGCGCCGGACCGGTTCGTGCACACGCTGCTGCTGCGGGCGGCCCTGCTGGACGGGAGCCAGGGGCCGCCGCGACCCGCTCCCTCGCCCAGGGCTCGATGATCGTCTTCAGTTGAGCCCGTGCGGCTGCGGCGGCCCCTGGCTCCCG